>NZ_JBFUIC010000820.1:0-504 GCF_056402075.1 Pseudomonas sp. P4_C3 | reverse complement strand
GAATCGCATATGAAGTCTCAGATGAGTTTGCAGGAGGTGGGCGATGCATACGGTGGTCCTTAGTTTTTTCATTTGGAAGCGCCACCACAAAATGTCAAACAATTGACGGGTTGGGATAGTCCATTTCGGCAAGCTGCAAAAATCTTTATACAAAAAAGAGGAATACACGCCGCAAACTTACGAAAGTGAAAGAACTTGTGAGGACCAAAGACGAAAAAAGCCCGCTCATGGCGGGCTTTCTAAAGGCAGGCTAGATGGGGGGGCCAATGTCCTATAGCTTTTGCAGCGCCCTTACCACGACTCCAACGATTCGGCAGCTCTCTGCACACATCTCAGTAGGGTAGGCAGGGTTCAAGGGCCTTAAGTAACGTCGACCACCGTCATCTACGAGCTTCTTGAAGGTGGCTTGGTCACTGTCAGCCAATTTGGCCACAACAAGTTTTCCAGACTGAACGTCAGCCTCGGTATCAACAAGGATCAGCGTTCCTTCAGCAATGCTTGTCC
>NZ_JBFUIC010000819.1:0-504 GCF_056402075.1 Pseudomonas sp. P4_C3 | reverse complement strand
CCAGTGGCATTGCCGGGTAGCTATGTTCGGAAAAGATAACCGCTGAAAGCATCTAAGCGGGAAACTTGCCTCAAGATGAGATCTCACTGGGACCTTGAGTCCCCTGAAGGGCCGTCGAAGACTACGACGTTGATAGGTTGGGTGTGTAAGCGCTGTGAGGCGTTGAGCTAACCAATACTAATTGCCCGTGAGGCTTGACCATATAACACCCAAGCAATTTGCATGCTTCGAGCTGAAAAGCGAAAAGGCACCAGATTGCGGTGTGTGAAGACGCAATGAACCGAAAGTTCGCACCACACACAAATCTATCACTTACCCAATTTGCTGAAGCGAGACCGTCTGGTCACGACTCGGTACCCGAATTTCTTGACGACCATAGAGCATTGGAACCACCTGATCCCATCCCGAACTCAGCAGTGAAACGATGCATCGCCGATGGTAGTGTGGGGTTTCCCCATGTGAGAGTAGGTCATCGTCAAGATTAAATTCCGAAACCCCTATCTG
>NZ_JBFUIC010000818.1:0-505 GCF_056402075.1 Pseudomonas sp. P4_C3 | reverse complement strand
GCTTAGCCATTACACACCCTCCACGTTAAGGCCCATGCTACGAGCAGAACCGGCGATGGTACGCACGGCTGCTTCCATATCAGCTGCAGTCAGATCCGCGTTTTTGGTTTTCGCGATTTCTTCCAGCTGAGCACGAGTCACGGTGCCAACCTTAACGGTGTTCGGACGAGCGGAACCGCTGGTCAGACCGGCCGCCTTCTTCAGCAGAACCGAAGCAGGGGTGGATTTGGTTTCGAAAGTGAAGCTACGGTCGCTGTAGACAGTGATGATCACTGGAGTCGGCAGACCTGGCTCAAGACCCTGAGTACGGGCGTTGAAAGCCTTGCAGAATTCCATGATGTTCACGCCGTGCTGACCCAGAGCAGGACCAACAGGTGGGCTTGGGTTAGCCTGAGCGGCCTTCACTTGCAGCTTGATGTAAGCGGTAATCTTCTTGGCCATGAGGCACTCCAATTACGGGTTCGAACGCCTCGAGAGGCTCCCCGGTTACTTGCGCGTTTATCCC
>NZ_JBFUIC010000817.1:0-507 GCF_056402075.1 Pseudomonas sp. P4_C3 | reverse complement strand
GCCAAGTGGCCGCCGCATTCGCCTGTTCAGCCCGCCCTACTTTCTCGGCAGCAAACTGGAAGCCTACGCCGGTCGCGGCGCGCAGAACCCACTGGGCAGCCAGGACCTTGAGGACATTCTCAATCTGGTCAACGGCCGGGAGGAACTGCTGGCCGAAGTAAAATCTGCCGCCCGAGAACTTCGCATCTACCTGAACCAAACACTGGCAGGCCTGCTGTGCATCAATGACTTCGGTTATCTGGTGCAAGATGCTGCACGCGGGGATAGCGACCGTGAGCAGATCATCTGGCAGCGCCTACACTACATCATCCAGGTAACCGCCTGAATGCACGCGACCGTCAAATGGCAGACCCAGGCCGGTAGTCACACAGCGGACAATCGCGATGCCTTCGCCCATACCGCGCAGGCAAACGCCCGCCTTTACCTGATCGCCGATGGCAGCAGCAGTCACCCGCGCAGCGGTGAATTGGCTCATGCCTTGCTGAATGATCTGACCCAGGGTTTTGG
>NZ_JBFUIC010000816.1:0-508 GCF_056402075.1 Pseudomonas sp. P4_C3 | reverse complement strand
GACCTACGTCGCCAGTTCCGCCCACAACGAGTTCGCCGCCGGTACCACCTACACCGACACCTTCGCGGTGAGCAGTGCCGACGGCACCCTCACTTCAGTCACCGTGCATATCCTCGGCACCAACGATGCGGCCGTGCTGTCTGCCGACATCGCCAACCTCACCGAGACCAATGCTGCGCTGACCACCGCTGGCACCCTCACCATCAGCGACGTCGACAGCGCCGCAACCTTCGTCGCCCAAACCAACACCRCCGGCAGCTACGGCCAGTTCTCCATCGGCACCGGCGGTGCCTGGACCTACGTCGCCAGTTCCGCCCACAACGAGTTCGCCGCCGGTACCACCTACACCGACACCTTCGCGGTGAGCAGTGCCGACGGCACCCTCACTTCGGTCACCGTGCATATCCTCGGCACCAACGATGCGGCCGTGCTGTCTGCCGACATCGCCAACCTCACCGAGACCAATGCTGCGCTGACCACCGCTGGCACCCTCACCATCACCATCAGC
>NZ_JBFUIC010000815.1:0-508 GCF_056402075.1 Pseudomonas sp. P4_C3 | reverse complement strand
TGCACGGTGACCGAAGTGAGGGTGCCGTCGGCACTGCTCACCGCGAAGGTGTCGGTGTAGGTGGTGCCAGCGGCGAACTCGTTGTGGGCGGAACTGGCGACGTAGGTCCAGGCACCGCCGGTGCCGATGGAGAACTGGCCGTAGCTGCCGGCGGTGTTGGTTTGCGCGACGAWGGTTGCGGCGCTGTCGACGTCGCTGATGGTGAGGGTGCCAGCGGTGGTCAGCGCAGCATTGGTCTCGGTGAGGTTGGCGATGTCGGCGGACAGCACGGCGGCATCGTTGGTGCCGAGGATATGCACGGTGACCGAAGTGAGGGTGCCGTCGGCACTGCTCACCGCGAAGGTGTCGGTGTAGGTGGTACCGGCGGCGAACTCGTTGTGGGCGGAACTGGCGACGTAGGTCCAGGCACCGCCGGTGCCGATGGAGAACTGGCCGTAGCTGCCGGCGGTGTTGGTTTGCGCGACGATGGTTGCGGCGCTGTCGACGTCGCTGATGGTGGTGAGGGTGC
>NZ_JBFUIC010000814.1:0-511 GCF_056402075.1 Pseudomonas sp. P4_C3 | reverse complement strand
GGAGGAGCCTCGGGCTAACTCCAGCACGCCTTAGCCGCGAAAGAAAGTTCGCCTTGCCTTCGTCATGCGAGCGATACCTTCCAGGTTAGCGATGGTGATCGGATTGCTGCGATCGTGAAGCTGTTAGCGTCAAGTGTGTCGCAGAATATGCGGGGAGGAGGGTAGCTCCGACAATTCGCAGTCGTACTTCCACCGAGACGAATAGACAGATACAAGCTGACGTCCCTATGCTGGCAGCGACTTTATAAAAACAATCAAAAAAGCCATGAACCGCACTGCTTACTTCTGCTTGCTACGCAAGTGGCTCGCCCGGCCGCACGGCAGCCTGGTGGCACGCTATACCTTGCTGTCCGTGTTTGTGATGAGCATCGCCCTCATTATGCTGGCAGTGCTCTATGAGCAATTGGCCAAAGATTTGCTCAATCGCTTGACTGGTGAACGTCTGGACGCCCAGGCCTTGTCCACGGCGAACCGCTTGTCATCATTTCTCGATGATCACTTTTACCAGGTC
>NZ_JBFUIC010000813.1:0-514 GCF_056402075.1 Pseudomonas sp. P4_C3 | reverse complement strand
CTGATGCGCCGCACCGGTGAAGATCGCGCCACGGCGTTCTTTTCCAGCATGCCCGGTGGTTCCGGGGAGATGGTCAACCTCGGCGCCCGCAATGGTGCGGTGCTCAGCCGTGTGGCGGCGGGGCAGAGTTTGCGGGTGTTGGTGGTCGTGCTGTGCGTACCGGCAGCCTTCAAGTATCTGTTGGGCGACGGTGCGCCGATTTCCCATGTCGGCAGCATCGATTGGCGCTGGCTGGCAGTGTTGTTTCCCGCTGGAGCGTTGGCGGCCTGGATCTGGGAACGCCTGCGTCAACCCAACCCCTGGCTGTTCGGACCGTTGCTGGTCAGCGCGGCAGTCAGCATCGGCTGGGATCTGCACATCGGTTTGCCCAATGGCGGTAGCCAGATCGGTCAATGGTTGATCGGTAGCGGTCTGGGCTGTCACTTCAACCGGCAGTTTTTCCGGCGTGCGCCATCGTTCATGGGGCGCACCTTGATCGGCACGGTGTTGACCATGCTGATCGCCACGGTGGCGG
>NZ_JBFUIC010000812.1:0-517 GCF_056402075.1 Pseudomonas sp. P4_C3 | reverse complement strand
TGAAACATTCGCTACGGGGGCGTCGTTCGGTCCGGTAACCCGAACAGCTGCGTCATAATAACCTTCCGGGAGTCTTATCACGGCTGGGGGAACAGGTAATTCCACGTAGTCACCATCAAGCGCCTTCAAGAACCTCAGCTTATAACGTCCCAATAATCGGTTAGTCGGCGTAAGAAGCCTCGTGGCTTCTCCCTCGCTAGACAACTTCAACTTGAACGTTCCATCTTTCGCTGCGCCTGTGAGCGCCCACTTGTGGGTTGTGGATAGCTGGCGAAGAGGCGGCTGGCTAACAAGATCACCCGTTACAAGACCCGAGGCAGGATCCCAGTCAAGGGCCAAGGGAACACCCCTCAACATTTCTGCGTTCTTGTAATCCAAAGTGAGTGTTTGGGCTTCCCCGCCACCGATGAAATCTGCCCCGGTTGCCGGTATCGCAACGCCGTTTAATTTAACTATCACCTCATCAGCCAGGTTGCGCGATATCACCTTGCACACGGGCAGCGTAAGGGCAGCGTAA
>NZ_JBFUIC010000811.1:0-521 GCF_056402075.1 Pseudomonas sp. P4_C3 | reverse complement strand
AAAGTGATCCTTGCTCTGGAAGTAGTACTCGCGGTTGGTCACCGTGACGATATCGCCCCAGCCGTCGAGCAGGTCCGCGGCACGCCGGTAGGTCTTGCCCAGCAGCGACTGGCCGTCAGGCAAGGCCATGAACGGTTTGGGATGGCCTTCACGCGACACCGGCCACAACCTGGTCCCGGCACCGCCGGAGAGAATCACGGGAATCAGCATGGCCTACTCCTTGGCGACGCGTTTCATGTCCGCATCCATCATCATGCGGATCAAGGTATCCAGATCGGTTTTTGGTTTCCAGCCCAGCACACGCTGGGCCTTGGCCGGGTTGCCGAGCAGCACTTCGACTTCGGCCGGGCGGAAGAACGCCGGGTCGATCTTCACGTAATCGCGGTAGTTCAGGCCCACGTGATCGAAGGCGATCCGGCACATCTCGCGCACGGTGGTGGTCACGCCGGTGGCCACCACGAAGTCGTCGGGTTTGTCCTGTTGCAGCATCAGCCACATGGCTTCGACGTAGTCCCCGGCAA
>NZ_JBFUIC010000810.1:0-521 GCF_056402075.1 Pseudomonas sp. P4_C3 | reverse complement strand
CAAGGTGACAGCGCCATTGAAAGAAAGAATCGAGCAACTGACGCGTGATAGGCGGTTGGAGCTGAGAGAGGGCCGGTTGGTGGTTTGTGTTTCTGGCTGATGCGGGAGGCGGATGCCCTCCGGGCGAGTGGCGAAGGTGGCCACTCGTAATTCGCGGAGCCAAGGTTGCTATGTACATGACTTTTTCAACAGAATCGGCCAAGAGCGGTCGTTGGCGACAGGTGCTACGAGCTCGGCTGGTGGTGTCGGGCATAGAGGATTGAACCGCCCACTCCCGACGCTCCTCTCTTTTGCAGTTCGAACGTACCCGGATAGCGTGGAATGCGCAGCGGGGGCATTGTCGGCGTCGATTAATACTACCAAGCGTTTTTGCGTGGGAGGGGCGTGGATGGTCATGGGGCGCCTTGAGTTGAGGACTTAAACATACCGTTAAATAGCGGATGGCGAACAGATACGCGCAGTGCGGCTTCGCCGCACCGAATACCGCCACCACTCGGGCCAACGAGGTGTCAGTGCCAGCA
>NZ_JBFUIC010000809.1:0-521 GCF_056402075.1 Pseudomonas sp. P4_C3 | reverse complement strand
ACTTCCTTGGCGGGGCAGACGTACACATCTTTGTCCGCGTCGTAAACAAACTCGTCATTGTTGAAGCGGCCATCGAATTTGGCGCGCGAGCTCAGCGTCTTCGGTACATAAGCGCTAATCCCTGCCTCGTGGCAGGCAAGGATCTCCCCGCKTTTGTAATACCCCCGGTCAGCCACCACCGACAACGATTCGAGTTTCATCGCCTCACGGGCCTGCTGGGCCATCGAACTGAGCTGATCACGGTCGTGACCCTCATTGGTCACCTCGTGCGCGACGATCAGATGGTGCTTGGTATCGACCGCCGTCTGTACGTTGTAACCCACGATTCCTTTGCCGCTCGTCATCATCGAGCGGGCGTCTGGGTCGGTCAGCGAGATCTGTTTGTCCGGCGACTCCTCAAGCTGTATTTCAATCGCCTGAAGTGCCTTCATCTGCTCCTTCAGTTTGACGATTTTCTCTTCCAGGCCGCCTTTGGGCCCTGAAGACTTGGTCTCTTCGCGATCAGCTGCATCCAGCGCCTT
>NZ_JBFUIC010000808.1:0-523 GCF_056402075.1 Pseudomonas sp. P4_C3 | reverse complement strand
GGCCCCACAGCGTGTCGCGACGCTTGTAGTCGAACGTGCCGCTGACGTCCGTGTACGCCACCTGCAGGCGGTTGGGACCCTCACGCAAATCCATCGGGTAGTCGTGGTAGACAAGACCGGTCTGGATGCTCGAATCGTCATCGATGTACCAGGTGGTCTTGTTGCCGATAAAGGTGCTGCCCGGCTCATCGCGGCGGTCGTCCCGCACCACGTAGGCAGGGTTGGCCGCCCGTGGGTCATGCTCGATGGAGTGCTTGGTCACGCGCCCCGCGAGGTCGTTGTCGGTCTGGCGGTGGCGCAGGTAGAAGCGTGTTTCCAGGTTGGGGTTGAAGCGATAACCGAAGTTGGCGATGACACCCTGGCTCTCACTGGCCGTGTGGTCCTGGTAGCCGTCGGCGTTGGCATCGGTCATGGCCAGGTAGTAATCGAAGTCGCCGAGCACTTGCCCGGAACTGACCTGGCGCTGGAGGTAGCCGTGGCTGCCCGTTGCGTAGCGCACCTGCAGCAGCGGCGAGTCGTAGCC
>NZ_JBFUIC010000807.1:0-524 GCF_056402075.1 Pseudomonas sp. P4_C3 | reverse complement strand
CCATTTAGTTAGCGCCCAGAAGCATGTGTTTCGCCCGCAAGAGCCCCAATTGTTGGCACCGATGCCGAATTGACCCAGTTGCCGAGATGTCACTGACCCAGTCTGTTCCTCTCGAACCATTGCCTATGCGGGATTTGTGCAGATTTTGAGGTGGGTCAGTCTTGCTTCAGCTCGTGGGTCAATTCGGCGCCGGCGTCAACAGGACGTGTCAGCGCAGAGGCAAATTGACCAGCTCAGAACTCTCGAAATGAGCGCGATACGTTTATGCTGCACCCTTAGAGAAGCGGAATGCTGTAGCTTACAAACACGCGGTTCTGATCTTGATCACGGGCGGCTTCGCTATTGGATTTACCGTTACGCCAGCCGAAGCCAACACCTTTGAGCGTGCCCGACTGAAGGACGTAGTCTAGAAAGATATCCCTTTCCCATTCTTTCTGATTGTCGCCGGATCTCGTCTTGATATTGTCCCCGGAGACGTACATGACCGAGGCTTTCAGGCCAGGGACACCCAGGGCGGCAAAGTC
>NZ_JBFUIC010000806.1:0-538 GCF_056402075.1 Pseudomonas sp. P4_C3 | reverse complement strand
GGCGGGTGACGAACGCTTCAAAGGCATCTTCATGGTTGTTGGTCGCCGCCGTGGCGAGGTTGCTGGTGGCGCTCTGGATTTGCTCATGCAGGCCAAATGCACCACCCGGTCGATGCGCCAGTTCATTACGAAGCTTGTCGACCGGCGACACCATCTGCTGCAAAGTCGCCACCAGCTCGGCCTTCATGCCGGTGTAGCCACCCAGGTTCAGAGCCTTGGCCAAACGATTGACCGCGGCTGGCGAGGTGGATGTTTCATGAGCCATTTCTTCGATAGTCAGCGTCGCAGCCCTTAGCGGGTGACGCAGGATGAAATCCGCCACTTTGCGCAGTGATGGCGGTAAATCGGTAACGATTTCCGTCAGTTTGCGCATCACCGGCGCGGCATAGACCGTGGTGTTTTTCGTGGGGGTCGGCATGTCCGGCTCTGCAGTTCCTGAGGGTTGGAGATGGGGCTGGGGCGGGCGCATAACCTGTGGGAGCGTGGCTTGCCCGCGAAGCGAACACCGCGATTTTTCAGGCATTGCGCGTTATCGTTC
>NZ_JBFUIC010000805.1:0-540 GCF_056402075.1 Pseudomonas sp. P4_C3 | reverse complement strand
GGAAAAGTGGAGCTGGGCACTGGCGTCAAGACCGCGCTCCTGCAAATCGCCGCTGAACGCCTGGAAGTATCACCTGGTCTCATCCGTTTTCTCACTGCCGACACTGCGCTGACACCCAATGAGGGTTATACCGCCGGCAGCCATACGATCGTCGACAGCGGCACTGCATTGTTCAACGCCGCGGCCCAGGTGCGTCAGTTGTTACTCGAATCCGCGGCACGCCAATGGCGATGCAACATCGACAGCCTGAGCACGCGGGACGCTGTGATCTACGATGGGCAAGGCCGCAGCATGACCTACATACAAGCGGTGGTCGGGGTTCAATTGCATCGCTTCGCATCGGCGAGTTCCCCCTTCAAGCCAGCCAGCAGTTTCACCCTGATCGGCAAATCATTGCCTCGGCTGGACATCCCGGCCAAGGTCAGCGGCGGTGCGGCCTATGTGCAGGACATGCGCCTGCCCGATATGCTGCATGCTCGCGTGATACGTCCCCCCCGGCGCGGCAGTCAGCTACTGGACATTGACGAGGCCGCCCTCAAC
>NZ_JBFUIC010000804.1:0-543 GCF_056402075.1 Pseudomonas sp. P4_C3 | reverse complement strand
GCATAGAAGTAGCCGCTTTCGCACTGCACGTCTTCGGGGAAGTCGTGGCGGTCGCCGAGCGTGGTGTAGGGTTCGGCGTAGTGGTAGGCCTCGCCGTAGGTGCCCTTGGCGCCGCGCGTCTGGTCGATGTCGCCGTCCAGGTGCGCGCGGGCGTCGCGGTGGTGGTAGGCGCGGATGTTCACGTGCTGCTCCACCACCTGGTGTTCCGACTGCAAGGCCCAGACGCTGTCCTCACCGCGGCTGCTTAACCCGGAGAGCGGCCGCAGCGGCAGCTCGACGTCGAACTGGTAGGCGCGCGGGGAGTCGTGGAATTCGACGACGTCGATGCCCAGGCGTTCGTCGCTGGTGAAGCGGTACCAGATGCCGACGTCGGCCAGCAGGCGGGCAATGAAGGCCAGGTCGCTTTCGCCGTATTGCATCACCTGCTCACGCCGGGGGTATTCGCGGTGCAGGTGGAAGAGGAAGTCCTGGCCCCGGAAAGCGTGGCGGCCGCGCAGGATGTGCTCGACGATCTCCGGCACCGAGCGGTGCTGGTAGATCCGG
>NZ_JBFUIC010000803.1:0-549 GCF_056402075.1 Pseudomonas sp. P4_C3 | reverse complement strand
AAATTTGTTCCGTTGTGATAGGAACTGATTGCTTGGCTGTCCAAGTTCTACCTGGGGTGAGGTCTTCCCAATACAGTTCTTTCTCTGCCACGGTATCTCCTGGGTTCTGCAGCGTTAAACTCGCGACACTGACGCTCAAAACTTAGCTGCGCGTTTCTCCACAAATGCTCGCATCCCTTCTTTCTGGCCAGGCGTTGCGTGGATCGCATTCAGCGCAACTGGGCGGTTAAGCGAGATCAAGCCAGCCCCTTCGACATGATCAACTATTAGGGGCCGGTAGTTCACAGACAAATCCTTTGCGCAAAAAAAGATTTTCGAGGCGCAGCGGGAGACTTGTTACAGCCAGTCAACGCTCCTCTATGAGAGGAGTTCGATAGCAATCGCGGTCGACTCGCCGCCACCAATGCACACAGAAGCGATGCCACGCTTTAGCGTGTTCTGCCTCAAGGCATTTACCAACGTAACAACAACGCGCGCGCCTGACGCGCCAATCGGGTGCCCCAAAGCGCATGCCCCACCGTGGACATTTAATTGCTCATGTCCGACGTT
>NZ_JBFUIC010000802.1:0-550 GCF_056402075.1 Pseudomonas sp. P4_C3 | reverse complement strand
TGCGCTGAAGCGGAAGGCTACGGCGGGCGGACTCATGTCGCCGCTGGAGCGATCATCGCGCAGATACACCCAGAAGTGCCCGGTCCGGCTGCCGTCACCATTGCCCAAAAACGTGACCGGCGTGTCGTCCCCATGGATTTTGGCGGCTTCCCGGATATAGGCGAACAACCGCTCGCCCAGCGGCGCCAGCAGCCATGCCAGTTTTCGCGCCCAGCGGCTCATCACATCCCGATCAATGTGAAGCCCAACGCGGCGGAAGATTACCGACTGCCGGTGCCAGGGCTGGTGATCGACAAAGCGATTGACGACGAGGTGGGCCAGCAGGGCGCTGCTCGCCATCACCTTGGGCAGCGGCAGATCGACAGCGGGCGCTTGTCGGATCTGTTCGCAGGATCGGCACGCCAGCCTGGGCCGGACATGGCGGATGACGCGGAAGCGTGCAGGGACATAGTCGAGGACCTCAGTGACGGCCTCGTCGATCTGCACTGACGGTCCATTACAACCGGCACTGCACGGGCCGGGCTGATGATCGACGGTCTGACGCGGGAAG
>NZ_JBFUIC010000801.1:0-551 GCF_056402075.1 Pseudomonas sp. P4_C3 | reverse complement strand
GTTGCAGGAACTGCTCGATGCGTCCGGAGTCGGCACGGATCATTTGCCCCAGCATCGGCAATGACGCATCGCTGGTGGTCGCCACGAACGGATAACGCCCGGCAAACGCGCCGTGCCAGTCGCTGACGATCGCCCGTTGCCACTGGCGATTGAGGCTTGCCGCCGACGGTTGCAACACCCGTTGCCAGGCCTGTTCCAGCGGCTGCACGAACAGGGTCTGGCCGACCCCGCCCCACTCCGCCCCCAGGCTGGCAGCGATCAGGCTGCCATAGGCACGGGTGTCGGTGAGGTCGACGCTTTTGCCCTGGAACACGGTTTGCGCCAGGGCCTGGGTCATCGCCTGCGGGTCGGCGGCGTTGCTCACTTGCTGCAGTTTCAGGCGTACCCGGGTGACGCGGGTGAGGAAGGCCTGCAGGCTCAGCCGGTCGTTGTCGTTCTTGCCTTCGGCCTCCTTGTCCAGCAGGGCCAGCAGCGGGCCGAAGGTGGCGTCCAGCGGACCGCTCGCGCCGGGGGCCTGTTGGTCGGACCGCTCGCGCCGGGGGCCTGTTGGT
>NZ_JBFUIC010000800.1:0-556 GCF_056402075.1 Pseudomonas sp. P4_C3 | reverse complement strand
CGGTGGTGATGGCGGAGGCGGTCACGGTGGCAACGACCACGGAGAGGGTGGCGATCATGGTGCTGCAGGCCATGGCGCTGACGGTCATGGCGGCCCGGGGCGCGGCGACGCTGACCATGGTGGTATGGCCGGGAACAGAGGCCCAGGCAATGCGCGTGACAACGACGATGACCATGGTGGCATGGCCGGGAATAGAGGCCCAGGCAATGCGCGTGACAACGACGATGACCATGGTGGCATGGTCGGGAACAGAGGCCCGGGCAAAGCGCATGCCAACGACGATGCCAACGACGATGCCAACGACGATGACAACGATGCGGATAACGCCGCAGATGCAGCCAGGGAAGCCGCAGAAGACGCCGGTGACGCTGCCAGGGAAGCCGCAGACGAAGCCGCAGACGAAGCCAGAAACGACGCGGATGAGGCCAGGGACGCTGCCAGAAACGATGCGGACGCAGCCAGGGATGCTGCCAGAGCCAAGGCGGATGCAGCCCGGGATGCTGCCAAAGCTGCAGCAGATGCAGCCAGAGACGCTGCGAGAGCTGCTGGCGTACCG
>NZ_JBFUIC010000799.1:0-562 GCF_056402075.1 Pseudomonas sp. P4_C3 | reverse complement strand
GCGAAGTGGTAATGGGTTGTTGACCGGCTTTTAAAATGGCACCGGAAATAACGACTTTTTGACTGGCAAAGCGCAAAACACTCAAGTCAACCTGGGGGCTGTCGACGAATTGAGTCAGGCGCTCGGCAATAAAACCGCGTAGCTCCTCGATGGTTTTGCCTTCGGCATGAATATTGCCGATATAGGGGTAAAACATGGTGCCGTCCGGGCGTACCAGGCGACCGTTCGCATCAATTTGCTGTTGCGCACCCGATGGTGCAGTCAACTCCGGATGGTCCCACACGGTGATGTACAACACATCATTGGCGCCAATCCGGTAAGCCCCCGGCTTGAACGCCAACAACTCGGCGGGCACCGAGGCTTGCACTTTTGTCGCCGCGTTCTGGGCAATCAGTTTGGGCGTTATCGGAATCAGCTCGATCCGACTGCTTTCCGGTGAGCCATCACGGCCGATCTGGCTGGTATCCAGGTGTTGACCGGGTGAGAACATACAGCCTTGCAGGGCAATACCTGCAAGCACAGCGAGCGACAAACTACGAATCATGATTGAGGACACTTGTGG
>NZ_JBFUIC010000798.1:0-562 GCF_056402075.1 Pseudomonas sp. P4_C3 | reverse complement strand
ATTCAGGTGGCGGATACGCGATCGGGATGGACAGTCTCGCGCGGTTTATTCATGACTTCACCGGCGTCCGAGTGGAAGACGCCACTGGCAGATCCTTTCTGGCAACAAGCAGCAAAGCATTATCAGTACGTGCGATGGATTCGCCCGCAGAACTTATCGGAACAGTGGATGACATTGGCCGACTATGCGCATACCCATCATCTACCCACAAATGCCGTCTATCTTGGGTGAGTCAGTTCGCTGGCCGTCGAGGCGGCGCAGGCTCAGTCGGTTCGGATGCTGGATTCGGGAAGTTACGCGCAAGATACCCTGTACGTGCTGGATAACCGCTCCTTGCTCCAGGCTGCCCAGACATTGAAGAGTGATATCGATGTGCTCGCCAGAATTGACGGTTTGAATGTGTTGGCACCGGGATGGAAGCGCTGTAACGATTGTCCGCCCGTATTGGCGCCGGATGCATTGAAGCTGATTCCGGAACTCAAGCAAGGCGAGAGAGTGGTGTTCAGTAAAGAGAGTCCGGCGGTGGATTRTTTGGCCAAGGGATGGTCGCTTAACGAACCGT
>NZ_JBFUIC010000797.1:0-567 GCF_056402075.1 Pseudomonas sp. P4_C3 | reverse complement strand
TTTCGACAGTCACCGAACATTTGACTGTCGCCTGCCAGCGTCGCTGGCGTGGCTCATTCGCGGTCCAGGAGGCCGCCATGCTCTGTCAAAAAAAGCTGCGCCGAACTCTTCTGCTTGCTGTGTTGGGATTGTCCCTTGGTGGGTGCGTGCCTTACTACGACGAAGGAGGCAGTTACTACAGTTCCGAAGTCTATACCTCGCCTACGCCAACCCATTACGCCGAGGGGGGGGCCTACTATTCCAATGGTTACTACACACCGTCGCCTCGGTATTACATGCCGCCAGCGCGGTATTACCAGCCGACGCCGCGCTATTACTCGCAGCCGCGGATGTATCAACCGTCCCCACGCTATTACCAGCCATATCGGGGCGATTACCGGATGCATCAGAACCATGGCTGGGACGGCCGCAACCGCGGGGGCTGGAACAATGACTATCGAGGCCGCGACTGGCGCGACCATCGTGGCGGACGTGGCGATCACAACTGGCGGGGTAATCACCGCTAATCATTCAGTCAAATACAAAACCTGTGGGAGCGAGCCTGCTCGCGATGGCGGAATGTCAGGC
>NZ_JBFUIC010000796.1:0-568 GCF_056402075.1 Pseudomonas sp. P4_C3 | reverse complement strand
ATGCTCGACGCCGGTCTTGGTGTGCTCGGCAGGAATGAACCACTCGCGCTCGGCCAGGCTGATGTGTGACCAGCGTGCCTGCCGGGTTTCGCCGATCCGCGTGCCGTGGCAGAGCATCAGCAACGCCAACAGACCATCCCCCGGGTTGTTCGCCATCGCACCGAGCAAGCGCGTCATCAGGTCTTGCAGCTGGGTGCCGCGCAACCGAGACGGCTTGATGCCGATCTTGGCCTTGGAGAAGTCATTGAACTTGATGGCCATCATCGGGTTTGACGAAATCAGACCCAGCTTGAACGCCTGCCGAAAGGACAGGGCCAGCAACTGGAACACCGAACGTACGTAGTCGATGGAAATGCTTTCTTGCAGCGGCCACATCAGGTCGCTGTCGAGGGTGGCCTTGTCGATATCGGTCAGTGGCAGATCACCGAGGCGCGGCATGAGGTGGCACTTGATCATCGAGGCGCCGGTCTTCTTGCGCTTCTCGGACAAGCTGCGATCACGCGCCATGCGCTCGGCGTACCAGGTCAGCAACTCACCGGTCGTGACCCACTTCGAAACGGTCGAACCT
>NZ_JBFUIC010000795.1:0-570 GCF_056402075.1 Pseudomonas sp. P4_C3 | reverse complement strand
CCATGAACTGGTGGCGCAGCACGAAGAGGCGGGCACCTACCTCTACTGGATTCGCAAGAAATCCGGCTGATCATCAAGCCCCTGTAGGAGCGAGCTTGCTCGCGATGGACGTCAACGATAACGCGTAATACCTGATGCCCCGCGGTGTCCTGGCGTTTTTCGCGAGCAAGCTCGCTCCTACAGGGGCTTGATGATCAGCCGGATTTCTTGCGAATCCAGTAGAGGTAGGTGCCCGCCTCTTCGTGCTGCGCCACCAGTTCATGGTCGAGAAACACACAGAACTTGGGAATGTCGCGACGGGTCGACGGGTCAGTGGCGATCACCTTGAGCAAGCCGCCAGGCACCAGGTCACGGATATGCTGGTGTAGCATCATCACCGGCTCCGGGCAGTTGAGGCCGGTGGCGTCGAGGGTGCCGTCTACCGGCGTATCAAGCATTTCACTCATGATTCACTCCTGAAACTGGCCGGCATTGTCGCGCATTGCCGGGTGTAACGTCATCTGCGACAGACATCCATCTTTGTAGGAGCTGGCTTGCCAGCGAAGGGTCCCTTGAGTCATGCGCCGAAAA
>NZ_JBFUIC010000794.1:0-576 GCF_056402075.1 Pseudomonas sp. P4_C3 | reverse complement strand
GCAACGGCCAGCTTTTTCAAGAACTCCGGATTTGTTAATGCTTCTGTCAATACGTCTGCTATGTCTTGGGAGTCAAACGGCGAAAAATACAATGCTGCGTCCGCGCCAGACTCCGGCATGGGCATAACATTGGAGCAAATCATTGGCCGACCTGAAGCGAGCGCTTCAAGAAGTATGTTCGGGCTGTTCTCGCACGACGAGGCAAAGAGATTCAGATACGCGTGGTGATACAGAGGAGGAAGTTCCTGATAAGGAATAGCGCCAAGTAGCAGGACCTGGCCTTCCAGGCCTAGCGTCGAAATCAGAGTCTTTACACGCTCGGCTTCCGGCAGATTTGTTTCCCCGACAAGAATCAGCGGGAACCTTTCACGAAGCTCTTGAGGTAGTTTCCCGTAAGCACTGACCACTTGAAAATCATGCTTGTAAACGTCAAATCTCGACACGTATAAAATGTACTCGCTCCCTGGTAAAAAATCCGGGCGAACAGTACTTTTGCCGTGTGTCCGAAACACAGAACCAATTCCATGAGGGATAGTAACGGCGTTTTTAACCTTGGTCAGCGATTCGATGCCCCCT
>NZ_JBFUIC010000793.1:0-580 GCF_056402075.1 Pseudomonas sp. P4_C3 | reverse complement strand
AGGTGAACCTGAGGAGTACAGGGATCAGTAGATGCCCGATCGGAATTCGGGACGAGCCCTACCTGATGATGCTGGACCTGAGCGATAACCGAATCACCCGGGTTCCGCCAGCGGTGCTGAGCCAGGCCGTCGCCCGGGATCGGGTGAAACTCTGGGGCAACCCGTTGACGGACGAGGACACGTTGCGGCGCTTGGTCGATCATCGGCAACGCACCGGGATCAACCTGTGGTTGAGTACGCCAGGAGCCGACTATGGCAATCCGGTTGCGTGGTTGCGGGAGGGTGACGAAGCACTGCGGCAAGCCAGGCGAACGATATGGCAGCAATTGGCGGTCAAACCGTCAGGCGGTCATTTCATGAGGGTCATCGACGGGCTCAGTCTGACGGCGGACTTTCAGGTCGACTATCTGGTATTGCAAGCGAGAGTCTGGCGACTGTTGAGCGAGGCGCAGGCGTCGGACGAGTTGTGGGGCTGGCTGAACCGGTTTGTCGAAGGCGCAGCGATCGATGCTGAAAATCCGCTGGGAATTTTCACCTCGCTGGAAGATCGGGCCAGGCTTTACCGCGATTGGGTAACGAT
>NZ_JBFUIC010000792.1:0-590 GCF_056402075.1 Pseudomonas sp. P4_C3 | reverse complement strand
ATCTGCATCAAGGGAGTACTTACTAATCAGTTGTTTTCCTAGGTGTCCCCGACAACCTTCAGCGAAGACGGTTTGCTTACCGATCAGCTCGATGCCGGGCGTGAAGCCCCCCTTTTGCTCACCAGTTCGACCGACACCCATGTCTGCGGTCACAACGCCTCTGACCCTCCCCTCCTCGTCGTACAGGACATCCGATGCAGGAAAGCCCGGAAACACATCGACACCGAGGGCCTCGGCTTGCTGACCCAGCCAACGGCAAACATTGCCAAGGCTGACGATATAGTTTCCATCGTTGTGCATCGTACTGGGAGCGAATACTCCGGGAACCCGAATGGAACGGTGAGAGCAGGACAGATAGAAAATTTCGTCTGATTTCACGGGGGTGTTCAGTGGCGCCCCCATATTTCGCCAATCAGGAAACAATTCATTCAGTGCGGTAGGTTCGAATACAGCACCGGACATGATATGCGCACCGACCTCTGCGCCTTTTTCGACCAGACATACTGATAATTCCCGCCCTTCTACGATCGCCAACTGGCGCAGGCGAATGGCAGCCGATAGACCGGCAGGCCCTCCTMCCACTACGACGA
>NZ_JBFUIC010000791.1:0-591 GCF_056402075.1 Pseudomonas sp. P4_C3 | reverse complement strand
CAGCCAGACAAACGAATACGGGGTGTCGCTGTTCGGAGTGATGATGGCCGTGTCTTGGTAGGTGAAGACGCGAGGCTCGTTCTTGATCTGGTTGAACGGCGCCTTGTATTGCGGGCCGCCCTTGTCCACAGCATATTCGTTCATCACGGCGTAGTTCATGACCAGCGGTAAGCCGTAGATAAAGCCTTCCTCGGCGATCGCCTTGGTCTGCTCGAGACTCGGCGCGGGTTGATGGAGGAAGGCGGACAGCGGCTGGACCTTGTAGCCCGCTTGCACCTTCTCGACATTCGGCATGTCCTTGGCATTGTAGAGCTGAGTCCGAATGGCGCTCACGGCGAAGGGAGTGGTCGAGGTGAAGACTTTTTTGATACCGGGAGGGGGCGCGCCTTTCCAATCGGGACCGACCACCATGTATTGGCCTGGCTCGTTGCCGGTGGTACGGCTGCCGATGTAACCATAGTTGTAAGTGTTGCCGTCGATCATCTGCACCGAGTAGTAACGCCGCTTGTCCACTGCCGGCACCGAGATCACCATCGGCTCCGCGCGCAGGTCCAGCCAGACAAACGAATACGGGGTGTCGCTGTTCGGAGT
>NZ_JBFUIC010000790.1:0-596 GCF_056402075.1 Pseudomonas sp. P4_C3 | reverse complement strand
GCTTGAAGGTCCAGGTCTTGCCGTTGTCGCTGCTTTCCCAGGACGTGGCAAGCCCGGGGGAAAACTCCTCAGCACTGCCTGGCGCGTTATATACGACTAGTGTCTCGTAGATATTGCCCAGTACCCGCACTTCCTCCGAAAAGGCCGAGGCTGGATCCCAATCCTTGAAAGAGGCTCGATCAGCGACAACCAAGGTATTGTTTGCCGCATACACCAAACCACTGGTCAATGGCGCAGTAATGGACAGCGCCATCAACCCCGCCATCAATGTTCTTTTGAATTCCATAGGTGTTCCTCTTATTTTTATGGCGGGCCCAGCGGATCACTTGTAGAAACAGGCACTCATTCAACTGGAATGAATGATGTGATTGGCCGTTAACGAAACTGACATTTGAGTGGTGTATGGCATTATCGATCTGCCGCACGGCCAGCTCAATTTCGCGAGCACGAAGAAAAAAACGCCAGGTGACGCCCCAAAGCGTCACCTAGCGTCAACTTTAAAAAAAGACTAAAACAGCGGAGGGACGAGGTTGAACTCACCTTCTGATGGATGTACCAGTAGCCGCGACCTCACCTCGTCGGGAATCTCAGGGGCA
>NZ_JBFUIC010000789.1:0-598 GCF_056402075.1 Pseudomonas sp. P4_C3 | reverse complement strand
GTTGTCGGTGATTCGCGAGATGGGGCTGTACGGTGTGCAGGGCCAGTTGTTCGGCGAGCCCAGGCCCTGGAAGTAACTCTTTAGAGCTGGGTTGCCCGCGATGAGGTTGGAACAGTCACTGAAGATCAATGATCAGATCAACCCGGTCTCTTCATCATCGATCAATTGGCTCAAGCCACCCAAGGCTTCACGGGCCTGGTTACGGTCCATGAGCTTGGCCTGGGCCGCCGTTGGCAGGTCGGTGACGCGGATCACGCCTTTCTGGGTCAGCACCTGAATCAAGTCATCGAGTACCCGGATCATTTCCAGGTCACTTTGCTTGAGCTGCTTGAGGCTGTTCTCCACAGCCGCGTTGGCAAACCAGGTCTGGATTTCATGATGGTCGGCCGGCAGCGTTTCCGTGGCCTCGGCGTAGGCGGCGGGTTCCACGCGTACCAACAGACCCTGCGCATCGCGTTGCACGTAAAACATTGAGCACCCCTCGGATTTGAGCCAGCGTCATGCTGTCAGCAGCATAGGTCAACTGCACGCCAGTATGTGGCGCGGTGACGAAATCGTCACCGGGCAGTGGATGCAAACGTGACGGCCACCCCATCAG
>NZ_JBFUIC010000788.1:0-608 GCF_056402075.1 Pseudomonas sp. P4_C3 | reverse complement strand
TCGCTGCCCACAGGGCGGGCTGGAAAAATGCCAAGCATGCTCAGCAGTGGGAGAACACTTTGGCTACCTATGCGTTCAAGGTCATAGGCTTCTTGTTCCGCGAGGCCAGCCAGGCTGACCTCGTGGCAGCGCTTAGGCTGGTTTGAAGCAGTACGCGGCCAGCTTGTTACCGTCCAGGTCTCGAGCGTAGGCGGCATAGGCGTTCGGTGCCCAGTCGCGGGTGCCTGGGGCGCCTGCGCAGATGCCGCCGGCGGTCAAGGCCGCGGCGTGAAATGCGTCGATGGCGGCGCGGTCCGGCGCCTCGAAGCTGACGGTGACACCGTTACCGACGCTGGCGGGTTCGCCGTTGGCTGGTTTCAGAACGAAGAAGGAAGGGGCGTTCTCGCCCCAGATCGAGYCATTGTCGCCCAGATCGGCGATGCGCTTGTGGCCCAGCGCGCCCAGTACGCTGTCGTAGAAATTGCGGGCTTTTTGCAGATCATTGGTGCCGACGGTGACGTGAGTGAAGACGCTCATCTTTTGGTTCTCTTTGGTAGAAACGAGATGGGTTGGTGTTGCTGTACGTCAGGGGTGCTCCCTGACAACTATCGTTGGGTCTGCTGACTCAG
>NZ_JBFUIC010000787.1:0-610 GCF_056402075.1 Pseudomonas sp. P4_C3 | reverse complement strand
TGGTGGTGGTGGTGGTGGTGGTGGTGGTGGTGGTGGTGGTGGTGGTGGCAACGGTGGTGGCGGTGGCGGTGGCGGTCATGGTGGCAATAGTGGCCACGGCGGCAACAGTGGGAGTGGTGGCAACAGTGGTCACAGCGGCAGCGACCATGGGAATTCAGGCCATGCCGGTTCTGGAGCCTCGAACTCCGGTCGCGGTGGTACCCATGCAGAAGCCGGTGACGACCACGGCAACCACGCTCGCGGTGAAGCCGGTGACGACCACGGCAACCACGCTCGCGGTGAGCCTGGTGATGACCGCGGTGTCCATGTCGGCGGTGAGCCTGGTGACGACCGCGGTGCCCATGTCGGCGGTGAACCCGACGACGACAGCCGGATCTGAAGCGTTTTGCGGCCTCGTGCAAAACCCTGGGGACCGGTTTTGCACGAGGCGCGAAAAAAATACGCGCGTGCGTTCATGGGATTATTTCCCACGTAGCTATACTGGGGTTATCTATCCAGGAATTCGCTGAATGCAATCGTCGACGCTGCCCACCTCGCTCCTCAAAGCCTTGCGACATGTCATGCGGCCGCTGGTACGCCTGATGCTGCGCAAAGGCGTCACCTACCTGGT
>NZ_JBFUIC010000786.1:0-613 GCF_056402075.1 Pseudomonas sp. P4_C3 | reverse complement strand
CTTCCATGCCGATCCGGTCCAGGTCTTTGAATTCATCTACGGTGGTAATCCAAGGCCCGATACCGTAGGCGAAATCTTTACACTTGGTGGGGCCCATCCCAATCGGCATTTCGACTGCCTGACAATCGCGGGCACTGAAATCGTTGAAGATGGTGATACCAAACAGGTGATCAAGCGCGTTATCAGGACGCAGACTTTCTCCACGCTTTCCGATGACGTAGCCAAGCTCCAGCTCGTAGTCCATGTGCTGGATGTATCCTGGCCACGGAACTTCCGCCTCATGCCCAATGACCGTATGCGGGGTACCTTTGAAATAGCCAGGCACCTTCAAAAGATTAGGCGTTGGCGGCTGGCCAATTTTTTCATGGAAACCCTTGATGTGCCCCACGAAAGTCAGCCCATCTCGCACCACAGAGGGATCCGAGGCTGGCAACCACTGCACACTATCGAATGAAATTGAATGTGCATCCGGCCGCTTTGCATTGATCTTTTCAGCTGCCTGGGTAAACGGTGTGCCCAGCGCAATTGCCGCCGACATACTGCCAGGGAAAACAGCATTTGCGTATTGCAGAGCAGTTTCCCGGGAAGAGCCGTCCTTGACCAACTGTTCATG
>NZ_JBFUIC010000785.1:0-615 GCF_056402075.1 Pseudomonas sp. P4_C3 | reverse complement strand
CTCGCTGTACAGAGGCTGGTATTCAAGGCCTGAAAGCGCACCGACCTGGGGGATTACGCCTACGTGCAGACGGCCGTCGAGCACACCTTGTTCTACTTCACCAGGTGTACTCATTCGAATCTGGATCTGAACGTCAGGTCCTTTTTTCTTTAGCGAAGCCAATGCATCCGTGACGCGCATGTGAGGCATCGTTACCAGGTTATCCGTCAAGCCTATGATCAACTCGCCCCGGAGATGGCTGTGCATCCCGTTGACCTCGCTTCGAAATCCCTCCATCGCCGACAACAAGCGTAAACACGCCTCATACACCTGCTGCCCATCCTCTGTCAGCGAGAACCCGGCACGTCCCCTCTGACATAACCGAAGGCCTAATCGCTGTTCAAGCTCTGTCATTTGCTGACTGATTGCTGACCTGCCAACACCGAGCATGCTCTCTGCAACGGAGAATCCACCGCACTCCACAACACTCCGAAATATCTTGAGCATCCGAATATCAAAATCAGTGACTTGAGCAACTGGATTGGGACGGCGCGCTTTCATAGTTTAGGTAACCTGAAACTAAGGGTATCGAAAGGTGTGTTTTCTGGAATCTAAGCGCGTGTCAGTTTCTAGGCA
>NZ_JBFUIC010000784.1:0-619 GCF_056402075.1 Pseudomonas sp. P4_C3 | reverse complement strand
CCGTCAGATCGGGCAGGCATTGATCGCATAAAAGAATGTCGAACGGTTGGTCGGCCCCGAGCATTTTCTGCATGGCGCTTTTGGCGCTATCGGAGGTAGTCAGCCGGGTGAAGCCATAACTTTCCAGCAAGTACTGAGTGGCTATTAGTTGGAAGGGATGGTCTTCCACCACGAGGATGCGTAGATCGTCTTCGGCCATGGGGCGCACTTCATCTGTCGAACAGAAGGGAGGGCGATTGTTTCGCGAGAGTGCCGGACAAGCGATCAGTTTGCTCGACAGGTGCTGTAGGGCGATTCGACGAAACTTGAGTGCTGTTGGAGTTTGAAGGGGAGATCAGCCATTACGAATGCTGTAATGGCTGATCAATCGATACACCTCAGTGGCTGGCGCGTCCGGTCATTTCCAAGGCCATGTCACTGGCATAGCTGTCGGTCATGCCGGCGATGAAATCAATCATGCGCAAAAACGAAGTGTGCAATGGGCCGTGAGGGTCGGGTGCATTGTTGCCCAGCAGATCAAGGATACGACGGCTCTTGAACGACGGCGTACGTCCGTTGTGCTGCTCCAGCGCTGCGCCGCAAAAGGCGTTGAGCAGGATTTCCAGTGTGGTGTAGGCAC
>NZ_JBFUIC010000783.1:0-622 GCF_056402075.1 Pseudomonas sp. P4_C3 | reverse complement strand
GAAGTGCGTGGTCTGCGCGGCCCGTTCACCTGCCTGAACTCGGCGCGTTATGGCATCGCTTGGGGCGCCCTGGGTGCAGCCGAAGATTGCTGGCACACCGCGCGCCAGTACGTGCTGGATCGCCACCAGTTTGGTCGACCGTTGGCTGCCAACCAATTGATCCAGAAAAAACTGGCGGACATGCAGACCGAAATCACCCTGGCCCTGCAAGGTTGCCTGCGTCTGGGGCGGATGAAGGACGAAGGCACCGCCGCGGTCGAAATTACCTCGATCATGAAGCGCAACAGCTGTGGCAAGTCGCTGGACATCGCGCGCCTGGCGCGGGACATGTTGGGCGGTAACGGCATCAGTGATGAATTTGGCGTGGCCCGCCATCTGGTCAACCTGGAGGTGGTCAACACCTACGAAGGCACTCACGATGTCCATGCGCTGATTCTCGGGCGCGCTCAGACTGGCCTGCAAGCGTTCTTCTAAGGTGGTTACAGCTTTGAGCAGACTGCCGCGACCTGACTGAAAGTGCAGAGTGGGACTGTATCTAAACTTCTGATACAGTCACCTCTACTGACCTCAGCCTGCTCACATCCCCCCGGCTGTGCACAAGATGCCGTTTCAACCCGTGTGC
>NZ_JBFUIC010000782.1:0-624 GCF_056402075.1 Pseudomonas sp. P4_C3 | reverse complement strand
TGTTCGAGCAGTCCGGAAAGTTGTTGGTGCCGTAGGCCCGGACGAACAACTGATAGAGAAAGGCTGCCTCATTGCTGGCCCGGCCCGAGGTGTAGAACTCGGCCTGATCCGGCGATTCCAGCGCGTTGAGGTGCCGGGCGACCGTCGCGAACGCTTCGTCCCAGGTGGTTTCCACGTAACGGTCGGTGGCCGGGTCATAGCGCATCGGGTGGGTCAGGCGGCCTTGATACTCCAGCCAGTAATCGCTCTGCTCGGCCAGCGCCGAGACGCTGTATTTGTTGAAGAAGGCCGGGTCGACCAAACGGCCCGTGGCTTCCCAGTTAACCGCCTTGGCGCCGTTTTCGCAGAACTTGACCATGCCGTTTTCCGGCGACTCGCCCCAGGCACAACCGGGGCAGTCGAACCCGCCGTTCTGGTTGGTCTTGAGCATGGCGCGAATGTTCTTCAGCGCGTTTTCACTGCCCAGCCAGTTTTTGGTAACAGCGATCAGCGCCCCCCAACCAGCGGCGGCACCTTTGTAGGGTTTATAGCGGTCGACTTGAGACATGGTACTTCTCCGTAACAATGCACACAGGCTTCGACCTGATTCAGGTCATTGTTCGATTTGCGGAGAAAGCATATGAA
>NZ_JBFUIC010000781.1:0-626 GCF_056402075.1 Pseudomonas sp. P4_C3 | reverse complement strand
GGCGAACACCGAGACGGTGGCAATGCCATCGAACTTGATCTCGCGCAAAGTGCCGAAAAACGCTTCCCAATCGACCTCACCCTGGCCAATGTCCAGATGCTGGTGCACGGTGGCGGTGACGCCCGGCGGGTTGACGATGTAGCGCAAGCCCGAGGAAGCCTTGTGGTTGTAGGTGTCGGCGATAATCAGGTGGCTGAGTTTCGACCCGGCGTACTTGAGCATCGAGGCGATGTCGCCCTTGCCGTCGTCATAGAAAAACGTGTGCGGCGCAGCGTAGAGGTAGTTGATCCAGTCACGGTCCAGACCGCGAATGATGTCCACCGACTCGTTATTGCGCTCGCAGAAATCATACGGGTGAGCCTGGATATCGAGCTTGATGCCCTCGCGTTCGAACTCAGGAATCAGCTCATCCATGGAGCGCATGAACTGGTTCTCGCACACCAGCGGGTTGTCCGACTGGCCGGTGAACTCAGTGTTGACCAGTTCGCAGTCCATCTCCACGGTAATCTGAATCGCGCGCTTCCAGTTGCGCACCGCRGCCACGCGCAAACCTTCGTCGGCGGCAGCCCAGTGGTACATCGGTAGTAAGGAAGAGAGTTTGACCCCGGTGTCGCTCAGGGCTTTGC
>NZ_JBFUIC010000780.1:0-626 GCF_056402075.1 Pseudomonas sp. P4_C3 | reverse complement strand
TATTTGGCCACAGGAGCTTTGAATGATGGCAAGGACACGCAGCTTACTGTAAAAGGCAATGATACTGCAATTGGCTATAACTTGGGCCTGATGGTTGATATGAACGAATCAACCACGTGGGGATTAACTTATCACTCAAAACTTGACTTCCATGTTGATGGCCACACTAAAATAAGCGACAGTCCCGGAGCACTTGGCCTCGATGGAAAATACAACAACAAGATGGATGTGACACTACCAGAGTCAGTGGATACATCATTCACCCATCGCTTTGATGAACGCTGGACTGTTTACGCAGGTGCTATCTGGACTCGGTGGAGTCGAATCCAGAGGATTGAAGCAATCAATAGTGGATTACCCTCCCCAGGCCAACAGTCAGGATTCGGTGCCGTTGGAGACGACTTCAAACTTCATGATACCGTGTCGACAGCCATTGGCGTCTCGTACCAACTCTCTTCGCAGTGGCTACTTCGCAGTGGCTTGGCTTCTGATCCTTCGCCGGCCCGCAACTCCGACCGAAACGTTCGACTTCCAGTAGGAAACCGAAAAGCCTTGGCTTTTGGTGCCGCTTACTCACCCAACTCTGATCTGACTATCGATATAGCCTATACCTATCTATGGGAGTC
>NZ_JBFUIC010000779.1:0-628 GCF_056402075.1 Pseudomonas sp. P4_C3 | reverse complement strand
GCAAGGCTCTACCGACCAGAAGAGCCTTGCCGAGGACCAGATTTAATCCTAGGGATTCACATCGATCCTTTAATCAACTTCCGCCAACACCGTTTAAGCAGATCACTTTTGGTTGCGTCATATCTTCATACGCAAAACGCACACCTTCACGCCCCATGCTGCCGTATTTGGAACCACCAAATGGCATTGCATCAAAACGATAGTCAGATGAGTCATTAATCATGACGCCGCCGGCTTCGAGTCGTTTAGCTGCTTTCATGGCGACATTCAAATTGCTGGTGAAAATACCCGCATGCAAACTGTATTCTGGTTCATTAGCCAGTGTCAGCGCCTCATCAAGCGAGGCCACGCGTTGAAGAATGACAACCGGACTAAATACTTCCTCACACCAAACTTTACAGCTTTGGCTAACATTCTCCAGGACCGTCGGAGAGTAAAGCGAGCCTTGGCGTACATTACCAAATAACAGGTTACCCCCTTTATCCATTGCCTCGATAACTACTTCTTCAGTGCGTTTTGCAGCAGCTTCAGTAATCATTGGCCCAACATCCGTGCTTTCGTCAGCAGGATTTCCCACGACTAAAGCACTTGTCTTCACAACGAATTTCTTTTTGAACTCTTCATATAT
>NZ_JBFUIC010000778.1:0-630 GCF_056402075.1 Pseudomonas sp. P4_C3 | reverse complement strand
GCATTTCGCACATCAGCTCGCGGGATAGCGTCAGGCCAGCGGCCATGTCATCGCTGMCATCCAGGTGTGGGTCGTAGGCCAGGCCTTTCCAGCCAACCGTGGTACGGGGTTTTTCGACGTAGGCGCGCATCACCAGCAGCATTTCGTCGCTGACTTCGGCGGCGAGGCGGGCAAGGTTGCCAGCGTATTCGAGGGCTGACTTGGGATCGTGTATCGAGCATGGGCCGACGATGACCAGCAAGCGGGAGTCTTCGCGGTTGAGGATCGCGCGAACCGCCTGGCGGTGGGCGGTGACTTGCCGGGACAGGGCATTGCTGAGGGGTAATTGCTGTTTGAGTTGCAATGAGCTGGGCAGGCGCAGGGTCAGCGCTTCATTGGCAGGGCTCATGGTGGACAGCGGCAGTGCGGAGACGGACGAATTCATATTCAAGGCTTCCTGGGCTGGTGGCGGGTTTGTGCCCGCGCGCTCGGCCCTACTGGGGTGTTCGACAATTGGCCAGATTGGCTGCGTGTGTGTGCTTGCCACCTGTGGGTGACCGATCGGAGGCGGCAGGCTGTCCCGAGCGGAGGGTGGTAAATCGCCAGGCGGTAAAACTGTCGTAACGGTAATCAGTGGCGTAGTTCATGTGC
>NZ_JBFUIC010000777.1:0-636 GCF_056402075.1 Pseudomonas sp. P4_C3 | reverse complement strand
GTTGGCGGTCTGGTCCACGATCAGGTTGCTGATGGTGCGCGGCTGCGAGTCGAAGACGAAACCGCTGGTCTGCTGGTAGGAGGTCGGCGTGGTTCCGCCAGGATCGGCGGGGCCGAAGAAGCCGACCGGCTGGACCTGCGCGGTATTGAACACCGGCGTCGTCATACGCGGAAAGAAATTGTCGGCGGCACCGAACTGGGGATTGGCCAGGTTGTTGTCGATGCCGGAGACGGTGCGCAGGCCGAAGGGTACTTCTACGTTCGGCAGCATGTCAGCCAGACTCGCGCCTGCCGCATTCCGTTCAGCGATGAAAATTTGTTCGAGAATGAACTCGAGATCGGACTTGATGAAGCTGGCCATGGCTGTTTCCTCGATGCTTGACTAATCAGGAAACCACACGCATAAAACACGGCTGCAAACGCGTGGTTTAGTGCTGAACCCCATAAATAAAAATCTAAAATTGAACGACGGGACCTGGTACAACGGCCGCACCGAGCCCTTACTGAATCGCATGCGATCAGCAGTGCTCGACTGAGGATCAATTCCCCATGACAACCGTAACTACAGGCTGGTATTGCGCCTCAAGGAGGCGACGGCCCATGAACGCAGGTTGAATAGATGGCGTAACTTACTAAA
>NZ_JBFUIC010000776.1:0-641 GCF_056402075.1 Pseudomonas sp. P4_C3 | reverse complement strand
GACCTGGACCTTCAAGCTGCGGCACGGCGTTAAATTTCATGACGGTTCGGCCTTTAATGCCGCAGCGGTCAAAAAGTCCATTGATTACGTCAAGGAGCTGAAACAGGGCGCTGCATTTGTATGGAAAGGTCTGGATGCCGTCGAGGCCCTCGCTGACGATACGGTAGTGCTCAAGTTTAAGAGTCCCACTCCGGCCAATCTGATCGCGGCAGGTCAGTATGCCGCTTACATCATTGCCCCGGCGGCGGTGGAGAAAGGTCATGACTGGATGATGGCTCCCAACGCCATCGGTACCGGTCCCTACAAACTTGGGCAGGTCGAACAGGGCCAGCAAGTGGTGCTTGAGCGATTCGATGGCTACTGGGGAGGTTGGAAAGAAGGGCAATTTGATCGGGTTATCGTGAAGGTCGTATCCGAAGCCGCCACTCGTACCCAGATGATCAAAAATGGCGAGGCCGGTGTCGCTTGGGATATCCCTCTTGATCAGCTCAAGGTGTTGGGAGAGAACCCCTCCATCAAGGTGAGCACCGCGCCTTCGTGGAAGAACTTTCAGTTTTTGATCAATACCCAGAAGTACCCTACGAACAACCTGGCATTTCGTCAGGCGCTGCAGTACCTCTGGGACTATGAAAGTGTCACCA
>NZ_JBFUIC010000775.1:0-642 GCF_056402075.1 Pseudomonas sp. P4_C3 | reverse complement strand
CTGGTGGACGGACGGATCAGCGTCGCCTGCCAGAACAGGAAAATACTGACCAGCAGACAGATCGTGATCACTGCCGGGCGGTTGTTGAAGATCAGGCGCTCGAGGAACGTCGCCTTGTCCTGGTGATGAGAACTCAAGGAAGTCATAGCTCCGCCTTCTTATTATTAACCCGGCTCATTTGCCCGACTCGGTACCGTTGGGCGAAGTGACGCGAACGCCGCCCTGCCCGGCCAGAACCAAATTGCCATTGCCTGCCGCAGTCACTGCCGAGACCGAAATACGGTCCGCACGGTTGACCACTTTGAAGGTTTCGCCATTGTCGCTGCTGCGGATCACCGAGCCGCCGTTGCCGACAATCACGATGGAACCGTCGTCGAGCAGCGTGCCGCCGGACAGCCCGAACTCCAGGTCGCCACGTTCAGCCTTGAGCTCGACTTGCTCCCAGGTGGTGCCGAAGTCCGTGGAACGGTAAAGGTTGCCACGCAAGCCGTAGGCCAGCAGCGTATTGGGCTGCGCCGTGCCGATCACGCCGAACAGCGAGCCTTCGTACGGACCTTCGAGCTTTTCCCAGGTATGGCCCCAGTCCGCGGAGCGAAACATGCTGCCCTGCTCGCCGACGATGAACAGCCCGGCGTCCTTGAC
>NZ_JBFUIC010000774.1:0-649 GCF_056402075.1 Pseudomonas sp. P4_C3 | reverse complement strand
GAACGCCAAAACGAAAAAACCCGCCAGAAGGCGGGTTTTTCGGTGGTTTCAGAGATTTTGTAAGCCTTCTCTGGAACCTTGTCTGGCTCCACGACCTGGACTCGAATAGAAAAATAAGCACCTGTTTTACAATGAAATTATGCTGATTTTTAGTATTCATATCCCTACGATTATCCTAATCAAGCCCGTATTTTATTGGAGTTCTTTCGATATCCCATGAGCACGGCAGCAGCAAGCTGTTGACGTCGACGTCGAATTGACCCATTTACTGAAGCAAGACTGACCCACCTCTAAATCTGCACAAATCCCGTATAGGCAATGCTTCGAGAGGAACAGACTGGGTCAGTGGCGTCTCGGCAACTGGGTCAATTCGGCATCGGTGCCAACACCTTTAGGCAAAAAAGATGCCCGATGCGCAGCGGGGGACTTATTACAGCCAGTCAACGCTTCTCTATGAGAGGAGTTCGATAGCAATCGCGGTCGACTCACCGCCACCAATGCATACAGACGCGATGCCACGCTTTAGCGCGTTCTGCCTCAAGGCATTTACCAACGTAACAACAACACGCGCGCCTGACGCGCCAATCGGGTGCCCCAAAGCGCATGCCCCACCGTGGACATTTAATTGCTCATGTCCGACGTTCAAGTC
>NZ_JBFUIC010000773.1:0-650 GCF_056402075.1 Pseudomonas sp. P4_C3 | reverse complement strand
CAGTAAAGAGAGTCCGGCGGTGGATTCTTTGGCCAAGGGATGGTCGCTTAACGAACCGTGGGGAACCTGGTCCGAAGGCGCCGAGTCGCAAATCGTTTTGCGGCCAACATCAAGGGTGAATTCATTGTTGCTGGAAACCAGCGCGTTGCTCGCACCTACGCACACAGAGCAGTCGCTGGAGATTGTCGTCAATGATGTGAGTGTACTGTCCACCCGGTTGGTCAAGCCTGAAGCAAACCGAATCAACATCGGATTACCCGCAGCCGTGCAACAGCTCATCGAACGTCAAGGCGTACTGCGTATTTTTTTCAAATACTCCAATGCCATCAGTCCGGGAGAGCTTGGCATGAGTAACGACCCGCGCAAACTGGCATTCGGATTACAGGCGCTGACTTTGAATTGAACAAACGTAACGTCTGCACCGGCATTGTCTATCGTTCAGGCACGTAGACGTTATCCCCGAGCCTTTCTACACTGCCTTCCAGTCTGGGGATCGGGGGGCAGTGGATGAATCGCAACGAACTACGCAAGGCGGATATCAACCTGATGGTGGTATTCGAAACACTGATGCTCGAGCGTAATGTCACTCGGGTGGCGGAGAAGCTGTTTCTCGGTCAGCCGACCATCAGTTCGGCGCTCAACCGCTTGCG
>NZ_JBFUIC010000772.1:0-652 GCF_056402075.1 Pseudomonas sp. P4_C3 | reverse complement strand
AGCAACTATATCAAATCAATTTTAGTCCTTGTAAGCGGTACTGCTTGCGCGCAAGCTATTATGATTTTGGTATTACCACTACTTACACGGCTGTATGCACCGGAAGACTTCAGCATACTAGCCGTGTATGCGGCAATATTAGGAATTACTTCTGTATCTGCTTGCTTGCGTTTAGATATCGCAATTCCTATTCCGGAGCATGATACTGATGCTGCGAATCTTCTAGCAATATCTTTAATCAGTTCCGCCTCCATCTCTTTGCTTGCTGGAGTATTTGTCTTTTTATTTCCACATGAAATAGCTCGCTTAACCGCTCAACCTGAGCTTATTCATTATCTGTGGCTACTACCATTTGGGATTGCTCTATCAAGTTCCTACAGTGCATTACAGTTCTGGGCAACGCGAAAAAAGAGATTTTCAACAATAGCCAGTAGTCGTATGGAGCAGTCCATTTCCGGCGCGAGTACCCAGATTGGTTTTGGTTGGATAGGGTATACACCTTTGGGCTTAGTCTTGGGACAAATACTCAGCAGTGGCGCCGGCATCATTCGCCTAGGTAGAAGCGCATTTTCACAAGACCAGGTAACATTTAAGTCCATCAGTCTTAGTGAGATGCGCCGCCTCTTTAAGGCTTACGATAACTTCCCAAAGT
>NZ_JBFUIC010000771.1:0-656 GCF_056402075.1 Pseudomonas sp. P4_C3 | reverse complement strand
GTCTCAGGCAAGTCATCGCCCACCAGGCCCAGCAACAGGGACTCGACTTCGGCGTATTCCAGCAACTCCATTTCCAGGCCGTCTTCCAGGTCGATCAGTGCATAGCAGATGTCGTCGGCAGCCTCCATCAGGTACACCAGAGGATGTCGCGCCCAACGTTGCTCCTCCAGTTGTGGCAGGCCGAGTTTATGGGCGATCTGCTCGAGTAGCGGCAGCTCGCTCTGATAACAGCCGAACTTGTGTTTCTTGTAGCCCAGCGAGTCGGCGTGCCTGGCCGTCCATGGATACTTCAGGTAGGTGCCCAGCGTTGCATAGGTCAGTCGGGTGCCGCCGTCGAACTGGTGATACTCCAGTTGAGTGAGTACCCGAAAGCCCTGGGCATTGCCTTCGAAATTCAGGAAGTCATTGCGCTCGGCTTCACTCATTGCATCCAGCCAGCCACGGCCGGCGGCTTGCTGGAACCAGTGCCGGATCGCGTCTTCACCGGAATGGCCGAAAGGCGGGTTGCCGATATCGTGTGCCAGGCAAGCCGATTGCACCACCATCCCCAGGTCGCTGGGTTCGCACCAGTCGGGCAGGGCATTGCGGATGGTTTCGCCGACCCGCATGCCCAGTGAGCGACCCACGCAACTGACTTCCAGCGAGTGGGTCAGGCG
>NZ_JBFUIC010000770.1:0-659 GCF_056402075.1 Pseudomonas sp. P4_C3 | reverse complement strand
TAAAATACCTCATACGCTATTCGCTCTTGATTCTGGCGTTGTTCATGATGAGTTTCAGGTCTTTAAATGGGGCGGAGAGAAACACGAAATTCTTTCCCATAATGCAGACCAAAATTTAAGATCTGCGATGAGGCACTCCGCCTTGTGGGTGTATCGTGGGTTTGCAAAAGAAATCGGCAAGGACAAAGCAACAAGTTACTTGCAAAGTATAAGCTACGGAAATCAAGATGCAAGCGTAAAAAAGCGTGATTACTGGGTTGACGGTGGGCTGGAAGTTTCAGCGCAGGAGCAGATCGATTTTCTTGAAAAGCTTTATAGGAATGAACTGCCTTTCAAGGTTGAACACCAACTTTTGACAAAAGACATCATGGTGATTGAAGCAGGGCGTGAATGGATTATTCGCGCTAAAACCGGGCTTGGGAGCCAAGTAGGTTGGTGGGTCGGCTGGATAGAATGGCCAACAGGCCCGGTTTTCTTTGCTTTGAATATCGACACGCCTAATAGAATGGCCGATGCTCCCAAAAGAGAAGAAATTGGCAGGATGCTATTGAAGGCGGTTGGGGCATTACCTTCCGCTCAAGCGGTTGTCACTCAATAACTGATTTTTTCGTAAGCGATGACAGGGATGTCATCTTATATAAAATCACACTGAACTGATG
>NZ_JBFUIC010000769.1:0-662 GCF_056402075.1 Pseudomonas sp. P4_C3 | reverse complement strand
AAGTAGGCATCGGCAAGCATGTCTATGGTCGCGAGCAGACTATCTATATCTACCAAAGTAGTTCGTGGGTTCAATAACGTCATCTTCAATGCTATTAGACCATCGTGGCGGGTGACCCCAAGATTCGCAATTCCCCTATCGAGCAATATCGTCGCGAGATGCCTGTGCAATGCGTCCCGATCAGCATCAGCGAAGAAGGGCCGACGGACCCGGAACAGGACACTCGATAATTGCGAACGACTGACCAATTCGAACGACAATGATGTATCGATACGGCTAGCAACCTCGCTTGCTAGATCAATTGCTTGGTCAATCAGTTCCGCATACCGGATGGTTCCGAGACTGCGGAGACTCATCCATAATTTCAGGGCGTCAAATCGACGGGTCGTTTGCAGAGACTTTCCAACCAAATTTTGTATGCCATCCCGATCATCCTCGACCGGGTTCAAATAGTCCGCATGAGTACGCATCAGGTCGAAATGTGCCGCATCGCGAAGCAGGAATGCGCCGCAACTGATGGTCTGGAAAAATTGTTTGTGGAAGTCGAGTGTGATCGAGTCAGCACGCTCAAGACCTTGCAGGCGATTGCGATATTTTTGCGATAGGAGTAACGCACCACCCCATGCAGCGTCTACGTGGAGCCAAAGTCCACGAGCCTGTGC
>NZ_JBFUIC010000768.1:0-662 GCF_056402075.1 Pseudomonas sp. P4_C3 | reverse complement strand
GGCCGGTGCCGTCGATGAACTGGGTCAGGGCCGGCATTTTCAGCTCGGGCATGGTCACCAGGATGCCGATGGCCAGGGCGACGATGGTGCCGATCTTCAGGAAGGTCGAGAGGTAGTCACGGGGCGCCAGGATCAGCCACACCGGTAACACCGCCGCGACAAAACCGTAGCCGATCAGCATCCAGGTGATCTGCAGACCGGTAAAGGTAAAGGCCTTGGCCCACACCGGATCCGCGGCAATCTGCCCGCCGAGCCAGATCGAACCSAGCAGCAATAGCACGCCGATCACCGAGATTTCACCGATGCGACCCGGACGGATGTAGCGCATGTARATGCCCATGAACATCGCGATCGGGATGGTCGCCATCACCGTGAAAATGCCCCACGGGCTTTCGGCCAGGGCTTTCACCACGATCAACGCCAGCACCGCGAGGATGATGATCATGATCAGGAAGCAACCGAACAGCGCGATGGTCCCGGGGATGCGGCCCATTTCCTCACGGACCATGTCGCCCAGCGAACGGCCGTTGCGGCGGGTGGACATGAACAGGACCATGAAGTCCTGCACCGCACCGGCCAGCACCACGCCAGCAATCAGCCACAGCGAGCGTGCCGGGCAAGTAGCCCATCTGCGCCGCCAGCACCGGACCGACCAGCGGACC
>NZ_JBFUIC010000767.1:0-663 GCF_056402075.1 Pseudomonas sp. P4_C3 | reverse complement strand
GTCCTTTGACCTCGGTGTTCACCTTGAATGAAGCGTTTCATGGGCAGCCCTTGCGATGAAATCCGGGGCAATCATAGCAAGGGTTGGCTTTGGCGTTTTGACACACTCTGGGCCATGGATGGCCGATGGCGGCGGGCCCACGGAGCAGGACCGGAGCGAGGGGATGCCGAGCCACGGCGAGGCACCGAATGTAAGGGGCAAAGCGCTTTGGTTACTTTCGCGCTTTTCGAAAGTGACCCGCCGTCAGGGCGGAACCCTAAGTGGCCGTTACCGCAGCAATGAATATGTACACCAGGAAGAAAATGCTCGGCCGTMAGGTCGCCATCGCTGGCAAGCCAGYTYCTACAGGTATCGGTRTTCCCCGGGATTGCGTGAAGAACCAAAATTTAGGGTTTTACCGCGCATCGGCACGTGGACTGACAGGTTGATCACGCGACGGTGACAAATTTTCTACATTTGAGCCTTCATGATTTGCGCTGCTCATGCGTCTAGTCTTGCAAGAGCGTCCACTTTTTCCTGATCRGGCTCTGAAAAGGAGTTTTGCAATGTACAACTCGCAACTGCCAATGGACGGTAGCAATGCGCCAAAGGGTACTTCCATGGGAGTCGGCGTATTCGAGCCGCGTACCGATCGTCAGCGCAACGAACGGATCAGGATCCTGC
>NZ_JBFUIC010000766.1:0-663 GCF_056402075.1 Pseudomonas sp. P4_C3 | reverse complement strand
CTGGTGCTGAGCCCCAGCCTGCGTTTGTTCGTGTTGTTGCCGCTGGCGATCAACCTGGTGCTGTTCGTCGGATTGATCTACCTGGCCGGCCATCAATTCAGCTTGTGGGTCGATACGCTGATGCCGTCCCTGCCCGACTGGCTGAGTTTTCTCAGCTACATCCTCTGGCCGCTGTTCGTGGTGCTCGTCGTGCTGATGGTGTTCTTCACCTTCACCATGCTCGCCAACGTCATTGCCGCGCCATTCAACGGCTTCCTGGCGGAGAAAGTCGAGGTGGTGGTGCGCGGCACCGACGACTTCCCGACCTTCAGCTGGGGCGAACTGATTGCGATGATCCCGCGCACCCTGGCCCGGGAAATGCGCAAGCTCGGCTACTTCCTGCCCCGGGCTATCGGGCTGTTCATCCTCTCGTTCATCCCGGTGGTGAACATCATCGCCGCGCCGCTGTGGTTGTTGTTCGGGGTGTGGATGATGGCGATCCAGTACATCGACTACCCGGCGGACAACCACAAACTGGGYTGGAACGAAATGCTCGCCTGGCTGCGACAGAAGCGCTGGCAAAGCATGAGCTTCGGCGGCATCGTCTACCTGGTGCTGCTGATCCCGGTGGTCAACATCCTGATGATGCCGGCCGCCGTGGCCGGGGCAACGCTGTTCTGGGTG
>NZ_JBFUIC010000765.1:0-672 GCF_056402075.1 Pseudomonas sp. P4_C3 | reverse complement strand
GCGGGATATCGTCTGGCCAGCTGATATTACCCCTTGGTGAATATCATCTATCAGCAGTATCGACACTGGGTGGAAAACAGTACATGGGGACGATACGTTTGAATGTGCGGAATTGATAATTTAGTTGCATTTTCGGAAAATGGATAACCATCAATTTTTGCAGGGTTATTGGGGTTGGAGGTGTATCAGGCATTGGAAAATATCGATCCGCAGGATTCACCTAGGTAATTGATCGACGGCAAATAACAAAAGGCAGTCAGAGACTGCCTTTTGTTCATCCAGTGCAGCCGTTCAGGACAAGAACCCCCCATCCACATTCAACGAAACCCCAGTCGTGTAACTCGAAGCATCACTGGCCAAATAAAGCACTGCCCCCGCCATCTCACTCGGATCCGCCACCCGCTTCAGTGGAATCTGCTGTAAAGCAGTGTTCAGAATGGCTTCGTTTTTCACCAGCGCCGAAGCGAATTTGGTATCGGTCAGCCCCGGCAACAACGCATTGCAACGAATCCCGAACTGCGCACATTCCTTGGCAAACACCTTGGTCATGTTGATCACCGCCGCCTTGGTCACCGAGTAGATGCCCTGGAAGATCCCCGGCGAAACGCCGTTGATCGAGGCGACGTTGATGATGCTGCCGCCGCCGTTTTCGCGCATCAGCTTGCCGGCTTC
>NZ_JBFUIC010000764.1:0-676 GCF_056402075.1 Pseudomonas sp. P4_C3 | reverse complement strand
TCTTTGCCTGTTCTTTTGCGGTGTTGAAACCAGGCGCCTATGCCTGATCCACCGATGCTGCCCACGACCTGTCCGGCCAATCGATCGTCGTTGACCGAGGGGGCTGTCCACACGAATGCGTTCCAGGTGGACCTGATGTCAGCCTTGCAGCCTTTGTGCCAGCCAGCGACAGAGAGACTTCAACTGTCTGGAAACACTGACTCTTGAGCCCGGGGGGATTGTCACGACGCTGGAGCTACCGCAGACGAAAGCGCTTTGCGGCGCTTCCGACTGGTGCACGCTGTGACGCATGGCGCTTTATAAAAGTGCATGGACAGTTCGATTCCACAGGCCGTCAGCACTCAAGCCTCGATCAGCTGTTCCTGTCAGCCCTGTCATGTCGTCGTCACATACACCAAGCACAATGGGATCAGCCAAATGGATTTGGCCCATCTACAGAGAGCTTGGCCGACACCGGGCTTTTTTCATTGCTACGACAGGCTTTTCACGAAACGCTCACAAGATGGAGCGCAGATTGGAAGCACAAAAGGATTTGACCCCAAACAGAAGGCCCGCCATTGCGCGTAATGCTGTTCACTTAAGCGGAGCAGCCTTACGGTCCACCGGAAACCGGGTTTTTGAAATTTTCACCGTCCTTGGCCAAACCGGGTTTTTGAAATTTTCACCGTCCTTGGCC
>NZ_JBFUIC010000763.1:0-676 GCF_056402075.1 Pseudomonas sp. P4_C3 | reverse complement strand
GTGTATAGCTAGCGTTTGAGGTTGAAGGCGGGAGGCGCGATGAATAGTTTAAAAAAAAGATGCTCGATCAATCTGGGTAATCGCTATCTCCGGCAAAAGCAGCCGGGGGTTATTACCAATAGTGTGGTCGGTCATTCGCGCCCTGTACTGTCACTTTACGGCCATACAGGCCAGGATGGAAACGAATGTACGCTTGGCGTTCAAGTCAAGCTCAGTTCACTTGGAATCTCTGTTGAGAAAACGCTCCAGTACAATTTTCAGTACAACAGCGCGAGTGTTCCACTCAATCGAAACCAAACCTGCGGTTCTAATGATTTCCTGACTCCGCCACCAGGCGTGTGGAACCCGTCTCCAATACAGACTAGTCAATTCGTAGTCGTTGCCAGTTTGCTCATGGATAAAAGGCTTGTTGACGAAGCCGCATGGACGCAGAACCGTGCCATCACCCCTCAGGAACTTCCGGACTATGGCGATCTTCGCGAGCCTATTCCGACCAATGACTCTGATCGCTGGATGTGTGGCATCTGTGACAAGCCCCCTATGCCTGAGAGAGCAATATGGACAGACGCATAGAGCCCCGATACGTGACGGGGCCTTTAGTAAGTTACKCCATCTATTCAACCTGCGTTCATGGGCCGTCGCCTCCTTTAGGCGCAATTCCAGCCTGTAGTTACGG
>NZ_JBFUIC010000762.1:0-678 GCF_056402075.1 Pseudomonas sp. P4_C3 | reverse complement strand
GCGTTACACGCTGCTGTCAACACCTCTTTTTCAACTCCCTTTTGGCTTCGATGACCTGAAGCAACCTGCTGCCGAAAACTGCATAACTCATTGTTTACCAARGAGTTTTCCGTTTCGACTGCGCCGGAAGTGGGGCGAATTATAGGCCTCCAGAATCTGCCGTCAAGCACTGATTCTGGCTTTCTACCGACATGTACAAAAACACTGCATATATATAGACGCGCCTGCGGGGAATGCGCAGTATATTGCCCAACACAAAAAGAAATACCCTTGATTCCTATATTTCGGACGATGCCACGTAATGAATGATCAGCCTCGCAGCCTGGCCTCTACCCTGTTCTCGGTTGGACTGCTGCTCATAGCCATGGCATCGATCCAGTCCGGAGCCTCCCTGGCCAAAAGCATGTTCTCCGTTGTTGGCCCTCAGGGGACGACAACATTACGACTGATTTTTGCCAGCGTGATCATGATGCTGATACTGCGTCCATGGCGGGCAAAATTCACCGCAAGATCCCTGCGCACCGTCATCGTCTACGGGATGGCGCTGGGCGGCATGAACTTCCTCTTCTATATGTCATTGCAAACCGTCCCGCTGGGCATCGCGGTGGCTCTTGAATTCACCGGCCCACTGGCCGTGGCGATCTACGCCTCGCGTCGCGCTATCGACTTTTTGTGGAT
>NZ_JBFUIC010000761.1:0-678 GCF_056402075.1 Pseudomonas sp. P4_C3 | reverse complement strand
CGGGAAACAGCGCTACCACAGAAGCAATGTTGATGATGGTACCCCGGCGCGCCTTGGCAAAACTGGCCGCCGCGGCCGATGCCAATCGCGTCACCGTTGTAATATTCAACTGAATCATTCGCTCCAGTTGATCGGTATCGGCGTTGGCCAACAAGCCATCCGCGGCTACGCCGGCATTGTTCAGTAAAAGGCTGATACTCGAATCGCTGCGCAGACGCTGTTCAAGTTTCAGCACATCGTCCTTCTGCGTCAGATCTGCCTTGAGCACCTCCACCTGAACCCCATGAGCATTGCGCAGCGCGCTTGCCGCTGCTTCAAGCCGCTCCTGGTCACGAGCAACCAGCAACAAATCAAAACCTCGCGCTGCCAACCGTTGCGCGTAAATCGCACCGATACCGGAAGAAGCACCAGTGATGAGGGCGGTGCCTTGGGACTGAATGGACGTCATGACTTGGCTCCTGGGAGATGCCAGAGGGATAGATAAGCGCCTGAATCTCAGCCTGCCTGGACGAGCTGCGTATTTATTATACACATAATTTAATATAGTATATTACAGTCGTAATTTTTCAATTGCCGACGGAAGTCAAAATTCGCTGCAGTCACCAAAAATTAAAAAAGGCCGGTCAATGACCGGCCTCCAAGACTGATTTACAAGCATAGTTCAACCGGGACTTCTCG
>NZ_JBFUIC010000760.1:0-686 GCF_056402075.1 Pseudomonas sp. P4_C3 | reverse complement strand
ACATTTCTTGTACCAAGAGTGCTGCTCGTGATAGCTACTTGTATAGGGTTACGAAGCGTTTTGATAAGGTCAGAAACTAAGGGCGCATTTGTTTCCCACTGATCGTAAATTACATGTTGATCTTCTCTAGATCGATCAGAGTATTCCACGCCAAAATATCTATCTGAAAAGAATCTGGTGAGTATCGATATGTCAGTAAAAAACACGCCACCTAGTTGGTCTGGCATCGCGTATGGTAGCCCAGCAACGACGCACGGAATAATTTCGTCGTACTTTACTTCTCGACCAAATGCCGCATGTACCATCTCAGGATGAAGTTTTAAACCGTTTACCAGTCTTGTTGCTTGGCGGACATCTTCGCGAGTTTGTTTTAAGAAGTTATAGATCGCAACCGGGCGACCTTCGCAAAGCCATCTATTCTTGCATTCTAAAACAAATAGTTTGCCATCCCATAGTGCTAAAACATCGTACTGATATTCTCCCTCTGGCTCAGGGTATTTTCTTTTGTAGCCTACCGCCTCGACCCCATGGGAGATAAAAAGCTCTTTTACTTCGTTTTCAAGTCCATCTCCTTTTGGCTTAAATTCACCTTTTCTACTCAGTATGTTCGATGCGATCGCTCTGCTTATTACGCTTCCTTTGAGGATGTCGTAAAGAACTGCAAATCCTGTTGATGTCTTTATGAG
>NZ_JBFUIC010000759.1:0-694 GCF_056402075.1 Pseudomonas sp. P4_C3 | reverse complement strand
TGTCAATGCTGGGGGCTGAACGGGTCATGCTCCTGCTACAGTTCTTGAACCGGCAGCAGCAAGTCTGCGTCCCGCTCAGTGATCTGGAGCGACAACGTTCGTAACGACACAAGCAAAAACAGCCGGGCTTATTCACTTCTAGGGAATAACGATATGCCCCTCAAGCCGCACCGCCCTTTTGCATTGCTCGTGGTCTCCCTGTATCCCGGCATTGCCTGGAGTATTGACCCGCAATCCATTGATATTTACGGATTCCAGTTCATTCCCACTTTCGGCTTGTCGGAAAGTTACGACGACAACATTCGAGAGGTCGAGCATAACGTCCAGTCCTCTATGGTGACCAGGATTGCACCTTCCTTCGAGCTCAAGGCTGAAGACCGCAACAGCGCCACCCGGCTTACCTGGCAACCGACCCGCAACATCTATCATTCGCAGTCCGATGCATCGAGCACCGGGCAGCGCCWGCGGGCCGACAGCATCATGGAGTTCACCGACCGCCACCGCCTGAAACTCGACGCCGAATACCATAAGTTCGAGCGAACGACTTCAACCGCGGTCGAAGGTATCAACGACAAACTCAACGACAAGCGCGTGGGGGGCGTCTACACCTACGGTGCCAAAACCGCCGACAACCAGATAGACATCGGCGCCAATTACGCGCAACGGCGCTACGACAATAGCGACGGCATAAATG
>NZ_JBFUIC010000758.1:0-697 GCF_056402075.1 Pseudomonas sp. P4_C3 | reverse complement strand
GGTTGTACCTCGGCGATTGTCTTGAGGTGATGAGCACCATGCCCGACAAAAGCGTCGACATGGTGCTCGCAGATCTGCCGTACGGCACGGTTCAGTGCGCGAGGGACGTGATCATCTCCTTCGAACCGCCTTGGCGTGAGTACCTGCGAATCCGCCAAGCCGGAAGCGGCCATGTGTGTTGTGCGCGGCTCAGCCGTTCTCGTCACTGGTCGTGGCCAGCAACCCGAAGAACTACCGGTACGAATGGATCTGGGAGAAAGGCAACGCCACTGGCTTCCTGAATGCAGCAGCCGCTTCGGGCAAATGAAAGCGCTCAGGTCCTCTACCGAAAGCAACCGGTGTACAACCCGCAGATGTCGACCGGGCATGAGCGCAAGACCAACAAGCGGAAGACGGTCGATTCTGAGTGTTACGGCAAGGCGCTGCACCTCACCGAGTACGACTCAACAGACCGGCACCCGCGCTCGGTGCAGTTTTTCTCTAGCGACAAGCAGGCCGATAGCTTCCACCCAACGCAAAAACCAGTCGCCTGGATGAAATTCTTGATCGCCACCTACTCCCGTCCGGGTCAGGTAGTGATGGACAACACCATGGGAAGCGGGACCACAGGCGTTGCATGCCTCCAACTCAACCGACGGCTCCTCGGCATTGAGCAGGATGAGGCAATGTTCAATACCGCGAAAGCAAGGCTGGAGAC
>NZ_JBFUIC010000757.1:0-698 GCF_056402075.1 Pseudomonas sp. P4_C3 | reverse complement strand
CTTCCAGCCAGTCAGCCCGATAGACCTGGTATTGGTCGAACAGATCCGCCAGACGCTCGGCCAATTGATAGCGTTTGCGCAGATCGGTGTCATGGGTCAGGAAACGCTGCAGCGGCTCGAAGTGCGGTTGGTTGATCAATTGCGGCAGCAGGCGCATCAGACGCCAGGTCAGCGGTGCTTTATCGAGCAGGGACTTGACCGGAATTTCGTCACGGCCAAGTACCATGCGATAGAGCTGCCACATGAAGSTGCCGGGTAACTGCACGTCAATGGCCGCGGCGATGCCGCAGCCTCCCATGTCGTCGTCCTCAGAATCTTCCGCCAGTGCCAGCTTCAGCCATTGGGCAATGCCATTGCTTTGCACCAACGCGATTTCATTCTCCAGGGGAGCCAGCGGGTAGCGCCGCATCCAGCTGACCACCAGGCTGCGCAACTCATCCAGGCGGTTGCCGTGAACCACCATAAAACCAGCACTGAGGGACGTCGCGTCCGGCATAAAGGCTTCCTTGGAAAATACAAACGCCAAGGGCGAACCTTAACATTGTCGGGAGACTGTGACAGCGTGGAGCTGTCCGGTATTGCTGTATGAGTTTTCCTGCGGACAAAAACAAAACCCCTACCTGCATACGCAGATAGGGGTTTCGGAATTTAATCTTGACGATGACCTACTCTCACATGGGGAAACCCCACACTACCAT
>NZ_JBFUIC010000756.1:0-708 GCF_056402075.1 Pseudomonas sp. P4_C3 | reverse complement strand
GACCTTTCAGGACAATGCACATGCACAGTTCATCGCCTCCCCTTACCCCGGCGCCCGGCGCGATCTGGCTGCCGATCTTCGCCGGCCTCTGCGCCAGCCTGGTCAGCATCGGCCTGGCGCGTTTCGCCTACACGCCGTTGATTCCCTCACTGATCCAGGCCCACTGCTTTTCCGCCAGCGACGTGGTGTACCTCGGTGCAGCCAATCTGGTGGGCTACCTGATCGGCGCACTGATCGGCCATCCGCTGGCACGCCGGACCTCGAACAAGACCGCCCTGCGCCTGATGATGCTGGCAGTGACGCTGGCGTTTTTCGCCTGTGGTTTTCCGTTGTCGATGAGCTGGTTCTTCGGCTGGCGCCTGCTGTCGGGGATCGCCGGTGGCGCGATCATGGTGTTGGTGGCGGGAACCGTATTGCCTCACGTACCGGCAACCCGCAGGGGCCTGGCCAGCGGTGCGATATTCCTTGGCATCGGCTTGGGCATTGCCGGCTCGGGAACGATCGTGCCGCCGCTGCTGAGCCTCGGCTTGCAGCAAACCTGGTTCGGCCTTGGCTTGTTGGCCCTGGTCCTCACCGCCGCCAGTTGGTTTGGTTGGCCAACCGCTGCGCACCCGGTCGCCGCTGCGCCGTCGGATACCTCGTCGCCTGCCCCCACCGACCCGAGCGTTGACCCGCTGTTCGCTCAATACGCGTTCATGGCCGCCGGAC
>NZ_JBFUIC010000755.1:0-710 GCF_056402075.1 Pseudomonas sp. P4_C3 | reverse complement strand
TGTCTGCTTGCTCGGCTATTTGCCTGACGAGCACGTTGCACAGCTACTGGCCGGCGCCCGGGCATTGATTTTTCCGTCGCTTTACGAAGGTTTTGGCCTGCCGGTGCTGGAGGCCATGGCCTGCGGCACACCGGTCATTCTGACCAGCCGTTCGGCCATGCCCGAAGTCGCAGGCTCTGCGGGTAACTATGTTGAACCGGATGAAACCGACGGCTTGCGCGATGCAATGAGTCGTCTGATCGAGGATCTAGCGCATTGGCAGGCATGCCGAGAAGCCGGATTGCTACAGGCAAGGCTTTTTACCTGGGAAGGCTGCGCGCAAGTCACGGCCAGCGCTTACCGCCAGGCAATGGGAGGTTGAATGCGAGTTCTTCATTTTTTCAAGACGTACCTGCCTGACTCGGTCGGCGGGATCGAACAAGTGATTTTCCAGTTGTGCGAAAGCGGTGCCCTGCACGGCGTTGAAGGCAAGGTGCTGACCCTCAGTGCCGATCCGACACCGCCGGTGATGCAGATCGCTCAACATGAAGTCCATCGAGCCAGACTCGACATTCAGTTCGCCTCCACAGGGTTTTCCTGGAGCGTCTTCAAACAGTTTCGCGAGCTGGCAGCCGAGGCCGACGTGGTCAATTACCACTTTCCCTGGCCGTTCATGGACCTGGTGCATTTCGCCAGCGGCCTGAACAAACCCAGCGTGGTGACGTACCACT
>NZ_JBFUIC010000754.1:0-710 GCF_056402075.1 Pseudomonas sp. P4_C3 | reverse complement strand
CTCCGAAACTTCCGATTCTGGTCGCCAACGATGGACGGGTGCTTCCACAAACCTTCGAGGGCGGCCAGATCACCTCGAGCGAGTTCAAGGATCTGACCCTGACGGGTGGGCGAATTGAACATGCAACGGGTCGCGGTTCAACTGATCAGACGGGGCTGGCCGCTATGGGCGGTACACGTGAAAGCAACCAGTTCGACTTCGTCGGGGGGGACTGGAAAGTCACCAAGGATCTGACGGCTCAGTACTACTATGCCCATCTCGAGAACTACTATAACCAGCAGTTTTTCGGACTGATTCACACGCTTGCGTTCTCGGACAACCAATCCCTGAAAACCGACCTGCGCTACTTCAAAACTGACTCGTCAGGTGAAAACAGCTCCGGCACATCGGGTTACAGAATCAGTGGCTACACCAAAAACGGTGATGGCGTGATCGACAACCGTCTCTGGAGCGCTGCATTGATATACACCCTTGGCGGCCATGCGATAACTGCGGGCTACCAAAGCGTTTCGGACGGTAGCAGCTTCACCCAGCTCAACCAAGGTAGCCTGGTAGATAAAGGCGCCGGAGGCAGCAGCTTGTACCTGTATACAGATCGTCTGATCCAGAGCTTCACCCGCGCAGGGGAGCGTACATCATTCGGTCAGTACGCCTATGACTTTGCCGCCCTGGGTGTCCCTGGCCTGAAAGCCTCGGTCATGTACGTCTCC
>NZ_JBFUIC010000753.1:0-716 GCF_056402075.1 Pseudomonas sp. P4_C3 | reverse complement strand
TCTACGATCCGTTCATCTATCTGTCGGGTTGCTTTAAGCCTTACCTGCATCGAAACACTATCAATCCCGACAACCGTTCTGGCGACTATGCAAACAGCGTTTTGCCGTCAAGCACCRTAACTACCGATAACGGCACGACCAAGACGGTGCTGAGCGGAAACGATATGAACAAGGCGCGTTTGTATCATGTGAACAGTGGGGTGACAGGCGCGGTGGTGTACCTCGACAAGTATCAGACCTACTACAACGGAGCGGCTTTGGCCTCTTCTGGTACGGTCGTAGCGGAGGCTCTCGCAGGATGAAAATTCAGTACACACAATGGCCGCGCAGCGGGAAGATCAGCGCGAAGCTCGTCTACGCCGACGGTACCCATAAGGTCGGTCCTCCTTGCGATACGGAAAAGGTAGCTCTGGCTGCAGCCAGGAAGGCTGAAGCGGAGAAGTAGCCCAAGCGATCCTATGCCAGGGACGGCTGGTGTGTTGTCGCAGACCAGTCTCAAAGCTGATAGCATGCCGGCCTACTGACTATATGTTCGCCTAAAGGACGACTGGCAATGACTTTGGCCAAGGTAATACGCTGTGCATCGCCGAAACGGATTACGTTGGCGGGGTTGGCCCTGGTTTTGATTTCTTCCTCTGCGCTGGGCTCGTCTTTGGTAGAGTAAGCAGCTGCAGCTTGGAAAACGGCAGATCAGGAAGCGAGAGATTGTAGTATCC
>NZ_JBFUIC010000752.1:0-719 GCF_056402075.1 Pseudomonas sp. P4_C3 | reverse complement strand
GGTCGCCGATGGTCAGCGTCGGCCGGTCGTTGGTGCCGGTAATGGTGATCGTCACCAGCTGGGTGTCGACGCCACCCAGGCCGTCACTGACTTGCACCGTGAACACGTCCTCATGACTCTCGCCCGCCTTCAGCGCCTGCACCGCACTGGCGACCCCGTCGGTGCCGTTGGCCAGGGTGTAGATCCACTGGCCGGTGGTGTCCACGGCGATCGAACCGTAGGTGCCGGTTGGCGATCCATCGATGGTCCAGGTCGCCGTGGCATCGTGATCGATGTCGGTCGAGTTGAACTGGCCGCTGACGCTGAGGGTGGTGTCTTCCTGTACTGCGCCGGCCTCGTTGCCCGTCACGAAGCTGAGCACGGGCGCGTCGTTGCTGCCGGTGACGGTGACGGTCACCAGCTGGGTGTCCACGCCGCCGAGGCCGTCGCTGACCTGCACCGTAAACACGTCATCGTGGCTCTCGCCTGCCTTCAGCGCCTGCACCGCACTGGCGACCCCATCGCTGCCGTTGGCCAGGGTGTAGGTCCACTGGCCGGTGGTGTCCACGGCGATCGAGCCGTAGGTGCCCGTATCCGTACCCGCAATGCTCCAGGTCGCCGTGGCATCGTGATCGATGTCGGCCGAGCTGAACTGGCCGCTGACGCTGAGCTTGATGTCTTCCTGCACCGCGCCGGCCTCGTTGCCGGTCGCGAAGCTGAGCACTGGCGCGTCGTTGCTG
>NZ_JBFUIC010000751.1:0-726 GCF_056402075.1 Pseudomonas sp. P4_C3 | reverse complement strand
CCACAACTCGGCGGCCTTGGCGGAGCCCAGACGGCGCTGAACTTCCTCACGCACCTGGTCACGCACCGTGGCGGAAATGGCCACGTAGCCATCGGCGGTTTTGGTGATCCAGTCAAACCACTCGTTGAAAACCTGCACCAGCCGCGTGTCGTAAAACTGCGGATGCGTCACGGGAATCAGGTCGTAAATCACCGAAACGATACCCACGCCTTCACGTTTGAGCTGTTCGGCAAACGGGAAAAAGTCGGTGTGCCAGGACGAGTCCAGCAACACCAGTTGGTCCCCCGGTTGATGCTGCAACGGTGCGCAACGTTTGGGCAGTTGATACTGATCGAGCTGGTCGATCAGGCGCAGCGGCACGCTGAAGCAGGTCAGCGCTGTCAGTCGATAAGCCACGTACACTACGCGTCGGGCGAACCGCGATGGCAAACGTTTATCGAGCCGCTGGTGCCATTGCCAGAAACGATGTGCCAGCCGGCCAAGTCGCCCGCCGAACATCATCAACTGATCGAAAAACGGAATGTTCAGCGCACCGAGTTTCAGTACCCGATAGAGTTTGCCCTTGAGCATCACAACCGGGATGCATTCAACACCGTCGACCGATTCCGGTAGCTGGTTGACGACGTTGCGCACCACCCGCTGAATGCCCGAATTGACCTTGGGGTGCTGGAATACGTGCGTGCATTCCACCAAAAGACGCGTCATGGCGTGCTCTCCGAGGTGACC
>NZ_JBFUIC010000750.1:0-727 GCF_056402075.1 Pseudomonas sp. P4_C3 | reverse complement strand
ACATGATCCCTCGGCCATTGAGAAAGCTGAGGTCATAGTTGTCGTAGCCAACCGATATGCTCGAGATGATCTCAAGGTTTTCAGCCGAAGCCAGCTCAGCTTCACCCAGACGACGATTGCCGCCGATCAGTGCGTGGGCGCTGGAAATGGCAGCTTCGAACTAGGCATCCATGTCACCAAGCTCGGGACTCATGATGATGACGTTGTATTTATCTTTATAAGGTTCAAGCAGGCTGGGTGAGACGCGGCTGAAGGCCAGGATGGTCTTTTTCATGATGCTTTATTTCGCCTGTTTCAAGCTCAATTCGAATCGTGTTCTGACTTCAAGTAGGTCTTCGCCCACTCACGGTAATTATCCGAGAGCGTGTATTTTGAAAGCAGCTCAGGGAGGGAAAGCTCGCGCCCCTCCATACCGCTTTGTTCGCGTAGCGCCTCGTAGGACGCTTTGATTGCGGACAAATAGGGGGCATGCCCATTGACCACAACTCGCACATTGGCTGCGCTCAGCTTCTGAACATCGCTCAGTGCAGGGTTTCCATAATTAATCAGCATGATTGGCACGCAAAGATGCGAGGTGAGCGCCTCCAAGTGTTGGAAATCCTTTACTCCGACAAGGCAAATCGCATCGGCCCCAGCCTTTTGATAGGCCGTAGTGCGTGCGATGGAATCTTCCAAAGTGGAAACGGCTACATTCGTACGGGCGATGATGCTGAGGGCATCATCTGAC
>NZ_JBFUIC010000749.1:0-727 GCF_056402075.1 Pseudomonas sp. P4_C3 | reverse complement strand
AGGCTCGGCGTTCCTTCGCTCCGGTATTCATCCGGGGGCATTGCCCTCCGGTCGGCTTCGCTTCGACCTAYATGCAATGAGTTCGACTGCGTCGAACGGCGCTGCGCGCCCATCCCCGGATGAACACCTCCACTCAGCCTGCCGAGGGGGCGGGTGGATCAAGATCAAGAGCTGCAGGCGAGCTAACGCTCGGCCTGTTGAGTGGTAAAGAGCAGTTGGTGTACGCCGACCCATTGTGGGAGCGAGCTTGCTCGCGAAGGCGGCCTTATGGCCGACCAATCTCTTTCGGCTAAACGCATTCCCCCTGTAGGAGCTGCCGAAGGCTGCGATCTTTTGATCTTGCTTGTAAAAAATAAGGCCAAAAGATCGCAGCCTCGTTGCACTCGACAGCTCCTACAGGGAAACACGCACGCATCAGAACCAGGCCGGCCGGTAGGCCGCCTCGGATGCTGTTGCGGTGTACGCCCCCTCGTGAGGCCGAGTGGAGGTTCTGCGCAGTGGGCAACCCGGCATGGATGCCGGGTTAGCCGCCGCCGGCCCAGAGTGTGTAAAAACTCCAAAGCAAACCCTTGCTATGATTTCCCAGGATTTCATCGCAAGGGTTGCCCATGAAACGCTTCATTCAAGGTGAACACCGAGGTCAAAGGACCCTGCTCCCCGAGAGCCTGGACGATTACGTCAGCGAGACTAATCCGGTGCGTGTTGTCGATGTCTTCGTGGATGAACT
>NZ_JBFUIC010000748.1:0-728 GCF_056402075.1 Pseudomonas sp. P4_C3 | reverse complement strand
ACCCGCTGGCGCGCGCTGGACGGCGTGGTCTGGGCGCTGAGCAAGGAGCAGTGCAGCGATGCCGCCGCGATGGGGGCCGGCGTGCGTCACTTGAAGGTGCTGGCCCGCGAATTGGGCTGGCAGTTGCCCTTACACCTKTGGCAGGTCTGCGCGAGCAAGTGGGTACARRACCYGCGRCCGACCCAGGCGGTGGGTTGTCGGTTGTCCTCGCGGGGCACGGCGCTTGAACTGGACACCCGGTTGGGGGCGTTGCTCGACCCTTTGCGGCAGCAGGGCCTGGAGCAAATGCGGGATGCGATGGCGCATGACTTTCTGTTGCGCCTGTCCCGCGATTTGCAGGCCGAGGGCATGGCCCGGTGGCGTCAGGCGCTGTCGCCATTGTTCGGCGAGTTGGCCCGCAGCGTGCCGCTGCGGGGGCTGTGGTTCAGCCTGCCGCTGCCGTCGGGCAATAAAATTGATCAGCGGCACTATTGGCATATCGATCCAGCCTGGCACGGCGTGCTGGCCGATCAGGCCGCCAGCCCTCGACGCCTGGGCTGGTCCGCCCCGCGAGTCGCTTATGCGCTGGTGTTGGGCGTGGCGCTGCTGTGGGGTGCCGGGATGTTGCTGTCCTTCGTCAGCAACCGCGGGCAGATCGCCCTTGTCCAGACCGCGCTGGCGACCCTGGAACAAGCGGGCAGCGGCGAAGCGGGCAGCGGCGACGAACAACTGCTGGCGTTCAACGAGTT
>NZ_JBFUIC010000747.1:0-729 GCF_056402075.1 Pseudomonas sp. P4_C3 | reverse complement strand
CCCCATGCGGGCGCCGCTTTTGGCTTGTCTCGTGCGCCTCCCGGCGCTCGCTTGAGGAACTTCATCATGCTCCACGGCTACGGATCGAGCATTCTCGATGCTGGGTGGAAAGAAGGCTGAAGGCCCCGGCAATTACTATGAGCCTACGGTACTCGGCGACGTGACCGATCAGATGACATCATTCAAACAGGAGTTGTTTGGCCCTGTGGCCTCAATCATCACGGCCCGAGACGCAGCCCATGCGCTGGAATTGGCCAATGACAGCGAGTTCGGCCTCACCGCCACCCTCTACACGCGCAATGTCGAACTCGCCCGGCAGATGGCCGGCGAACTTGAAACCGGTGGAGTGTTCATCAACGGCTATAGCGCCAGCGATCCGCGTGTCAGTTTTGGTGGCGTGAAGAAGAGTGGCTTTGGCCGTGAGCTCTCGCACTTCGGGGTGCGCGAATTCTGTAATGCACAGACGGTTTGGCTGGATCGACGTTAAGGGCAGCGTAGTACTGCGAACTGGCTCAATTTCCGACAGAGCAAAAACCTTGATACTGGAATGAAAAAACGGGCGCCTTATCGGCGCCCGTTTTTTGTTCAAAGGATTGATGACACAGATGAGGTTCTGCCCACCAGCACCCAGTGTGCCGCCTCGCCCTGATATGTTTTTTTTCACTATGTTGATTTATGAAATGTTTTATGTCATTTATACCCTCGTGAATCATCGGGACAGTCCACCTT
>NZ_JBFUIC010000746.1:0-730 GCF_056402075.1 Pseudomonas sp. P4_C3 | reverse complement strand
GGCGTTGGTATTGGGGGAGGCAAGGCCACCGACGGTTCTGGCTCAGTCAGCGCAGGTGTAACCGGGTCGTCTTTGAAATCTTTATAGTTCGGTTGTATTTCCTGGTAGCTCTGCGCATTGGCGCCAAAATGTGTAAAAAGTTTCGTAATGTCGTCTACATATTTCATGCGTTGTACCAGGAATGAAATAGCTCAGAAACTCAGCATTCCATTAACTTGACAAAGTTGATGCGTCGTCGTGGTGTTGGCAGAGTGCCACTAATGTAGGGTGGCTGCGTCTTAGTGTCAACGAATGTTATAATAAGTCAGTGAGCTTTATTGGTGTTGATCTGAGTGTTATCAGGGAGTTATGTTATTCGTGGAAAGTGTAGGTGTTAGCGTGCGTCCAATAATTACTGTCCAGTGAGTTGTAATATGATGATAGGTAATGGATGTGTTTGTCGGGATAAATAACTTTCGGTGAGATGGGGTGTGAGTGTTGATCGCCTTCGATGGTTTTATGCCGGATTATTTATTAATGAAGTTGACTGCTGTATTTGAAGGAATAGTGGCGGTTTCCAGCTACCGGAAATGAGCTGGTACTGCTGGCCTGGCACAGCGAAGCCGTGGCACTCGCCGCACATGACGCTTGCGAGCGGTGGGCGTGGGTTCCATTTGAAAATCGGACATGGCGATTCCTCGCCCGTCGTTCACCGGCAGGCTCAATGTTAATTTTGTTCAGGGTTGTCTTC
>NZ_JBFUIC010000745.1:0-1126 GCF_056402075.1 Pseudomonas sp. P4_C3 | reverse complement strand
AGTTAGAGTAGAAAGCCATAGACTCAGTGTACCCTACAATTAAAGTCCCCCGTTTTTTCAGCTCTTGGAGAGTCTCAGCGACGCCAGGATAAAGGACTAGATATTCCTTCCTCTTTTCCCGAAATGCGTTCACTGCCGGAGCAAATACCTCGAGAGCATTTCGTCCAGCAAGAAATTTTTGAAGAGACGGTAGTTCTTCAATTAAGAAGGAGTACTCTGACGTACCATGTTTCTGATGAACAATGGATATTTCCGGTAGCAGCTGACTTTTAGATACGCCACTTATGACTACAAGCTCTTCAAGCATTGCTGAAAAGCACCGCACCCACAACTCGACCCAGTCGAATAACGTATTATCCAGATCAGTGATTAATACCCTTTTCGTCGAAGACATTTCAAACCCCAATCGCCGTCAACGGCGGGTAGATACATTATAAAAGTACTAATTCATCGCCATTCATACTTAGGACGCCAGCGGACTTAGACGACTTGCGAGCGCTCAAACCCGCCCTTATCGGTGAGTTCAAAAAGTGCCCTTTGACGTCTCGGTGTTATAGCGCCATCAGTAGCAACTACTTCCACAAAAATGATAAGCGGATCTACTGGACCGAGATCTACAAGAATTAAGTCAGGAAGATCTTTTTTCGCGACAATATCAAGCCCTATTGCAGTAGCCAACTTTACGTCCTGAACAGCGACTTTGTTGCTGGACTCACTAAGCCATAGTACTCCCGGCTGCTTCAAAAACCTTGACGCAAAAACTTCGACCACTGCTTTTGAAATCAATGAACTCGGACCAGGCGACAACGTTCGAGTGTCGCCACTCGGAAATTGGACGGGCACACCGGTCTTCCCCGCGGTTCCCATTCGAAGCAACGATACTCTGGCGAGGGCGCTTGGAGTAAGATTTTTGGCTTGCCAAGCCAAAATCGCTTGGGTCAAGGCGGAATCCTTCAAAGCAGGATCAAACAGATCAGCCAAGTCTTTATTCAACGCGTATCGCGGTCGGCTTGATGTGGTTGGAACGTCAGTCCGTTCTACAACAGCACCTACGATTATTAATCCTTCTCTGAGAGTTTCGTCTCTTATGGGCTCACGGGTATTATCGGCGTACCACCGTACACCC
>NZ_JBFUIC010000744.1:0-737 GCF_056402075.1 Pseudomonas sp. P4_C3 | reverse complement strand
GCAGTCGCTGAAGGCGGGCGAGAGCCACGATGACGTGTTTACGGTGCAGGTCAGCGACGGCCTGGGCGGCGTCGACACCCAGCTGGTGACCGTCACCATTACCGGCAGCAATGACGCGCCCGTGCTCAGCTTCGCGACCGGCAACGAGGCCGGCGCGGTGCAGGAAGACACCACGCTCAGCGTCAGCGGCCAGTTCAGCGCGGCCGACATCGATCACGACGCCACGGCGACCTGGAGCATTGCGGGTACGGATACGGGCACCTACGGTTCGATCGCCGTCGATAACACCGGCAAGTGGACTTACACGCTGGCCAATGGCACCGATGGCGTTGCCAGTGCGGTGCAGTCGTTGAAGGCGGGCGAGAGTCATGAGGACGTGTTTACGGTGCAGGTCAGCGACGGCCTGGGCGGCGTCGACACCCAGCTGGTGACCGTCACCGTCACCGGCAGCAACGATGCGCCCGTGCTCAGCTTCCTGACGGGCAATGCGGCCGGCGCGGTGCAGGAAGACACCACGCTCAGCGTCAGCGGTCAGTTCAGTTCGGCCGACATCGATCACGATGCCACCGCCACTTGGAGTATTGCGGGTACGGATACGGGCACCTACGGTTCGATCGCCGTCGATAACAGCGGCCAGTGGACCTACACCCTGGCCAATGGCACCGACGGGGTCGCCAGTGCAGTGCAGTCGCTGAAGGCGGGCGAGAGTCACAACGAAGTGTTCAGCGTGCAGGAGG
>NZ_JBFUIC010000743.1:0-747 GCF_056402075.1 Pseudomonas sp. P4_C3 | reverse complement strand
GGAAACCGTCGTCCAGGTTGACCGAGTCGGCCAGCAACGCGTCAATGCGGCCGGAGACCATGTCCAGGTTGGCTTCCTGCTGGGAGCCGTAACGCACCAGGACAATCCCCGCCGGTTGCAATACTTCAGTGGCGAAGCGGTCGTGGGTACTGGCGCGCAGGACACCGACTTTCTTGCCCYTGAGCTCGGTCAGCGGGTCCTTGACGTCACTGCCTTCCTTCATCACGAAGCGCGCAGGGGTGTGGTAGTACTTGATGGTGAAATCGACGTTCTTCTTGCGGTCGTCAGTGATGGTCATGGACGACAGGATGGCGTCGATTTTCTTGACCTTCAGCGCAGGGATCAGGCCGTCGAACTCTTGCTCGACCCAGGTGCACTTGACTTTCATCTGCTCGCACAGCGCGTCGCCGATGTCCACGTCGAAACCGGTGAGTTTGCCATCAGGGGTTTTCATCGAGAAYGGCGGGTAGCCGGCTTCGATGCCGATGCGGATCGGCTTGGCGTCATCAGCCACGGCGGTCAGGGACAACATCGACAGTGCCAGGGCACCGAACATCACTAGCTTCTTCATTGATAACTCCTGTGTGCGGAGGCTTTTATTGGCAGCTTCGATTGGCAGCGTTCGGTTATCGCTTCGTGAGCGGGAACCGAAGTGGCCGGCAGTCTAGAGCGGTGACAGGAGGGCAAATTACGCTGAGGCGACAAATATTTACAGAAAAGTGGCGGCGGGATGGAGGTATTGAGGTG
>NZ_JBFUIC010000742.1:0-749 GCF_056402075.1 Pseudomonas sp. P4_C3 | reverse complement strand
ACATAAACCCAGGAAGGTCTTCCGTAGGCTTTGCGACCTCTTGAAACCGACATCCATTTGGAGGTCACCTTGCCGAACAAATCCTTGCGCATCCTGATCGCCGATGCGCAGCACTTCAACCGCCTGCGGATCGAGCGACTGTTCAACCAGCTCGGCTATTTTCGGGTGGCTCCGGTGCAGAGCCTCGACGAGCTCCTTGCACTGGTGGAGTACGGTTGCGAGCCTCTGGACCTGGTGCTGGTCAATGGGGCGATGGCAATTGGAGCGCTGGACCTGTTCAGTTTCCTTGCCGACAACCCGCAGGTTCATCACGCGTTTATCTTCAATGAACGGCAGGCGCCGTTGTCGCCAGTCGCGGGCAAAGTCCGGTTGAGCCAGGCCGCTCTGCCGGACCTGGCGTCCATTACGCAGTTGATGAGCGCTGTCGATCGTCGGCTACCATTCGTCGGAACTGTCATTTCTGTCAGGTAGTACTTTCCAGCCTTCCATGCAAAAGTCTATGCGCAGCGTTGTGCCCAATCGCTGCAGTGCCTGGAGGGCATTTTTTGCCCGATCGTGTTGTTTTGCACGGGAGTTGTCATGAAGTCAGCACTGATTGTGGAAGATCATCCGGTGGTTCGATCCATGATCAAACTCGTACTCAAGGGTGAAGGATTCAAGAGTATTTACGAGGCCTCCCGTGGCGATGAGGTCCTGGCATTGATCCGCGAGCATCAACCGGATGTCGTGCTGCTTGATCTGGGTCTCCC
>NZ_JBFUIC010000741.1:0-751 GCF_056402075.1 Pseudomonas sp. P4_C3 | reverse complement strand
CTTCCTTTAGCCTTCGGAAATACTTTATTCCCTTGCCCATCTCGAATTGAGTCTATGGCAACAGTTTTGTTGTATGTGTAGGCATGAGTTTCGCCTGGAGCACCTACTGCCCCACTCATGACAGTTACAATACCCAATGGATAACTGGAAGTGCCACCTTCAAGCGCAATCGATTGGGCGGAAAACAGCAATACACCAACACAAATCACCAGGCGAAAATCAGCTGGAGTTTTCATCACACTTTCCTTTCTTGTTCTTGTTTTTGGCAATGGTACTGACGCAATTAAATAACTGAAAATCCGCCAAAAATCTTTGGGATGCTACTCTCCCAAGAAAAATATTTCTCCCGCCTCAGAAATTTCCAAACTCACAGGAGTCAAACGCAAGCCAAGACAGGGGCCTTTTATGCACAAACCCGAATTGATTTCAAACAACGCACCATGACCACTACAAACGATATGCTTGGACCCACTGTCGAGATATCGATTCTTGCGCACCGGCATAGTCGAACCGGGCCAATGGGGGCAAGAGTTTTTGKAGCCAACAATATTTCCGCGATCATTGACTAAAAAAATATCGTCTTGACCTATGCTTTCCGTCCTGAACCCCAAAGATTGCCCTGGCGCAATTTGCTCGAGATGGCAAAGCCTGCGGCGATCAGATTTTGCCATCTTTGACCTACCCCCTTATCAATCGGGCTTTCCGCCGGGAGCCCATTTTTCACGCCAATGGAACAGGAACACTTGGGAGT
>NZ_JBFUIC010000740.1:0-753 GCF_056402075.1 Pseudomonas sp. P4_C3 | reverse complement strand
GATCGGCATGGAAGTTCGCGTCAATGGCGAGACTTGGGGCAAAGGTGACAGCTCCAATAAGCTGTGGACGATTGGCGAGCTCATTGCCTGGGCCAGCCTTGGTGAAGCCATCGTGCCTGGCGATGTGATCGGTTCGGGTACCATGGGCGGTGGTTCAGCTTTGGAGCTTGATCGTAAGCTCCAGCCAGGTGATGTCGTCGAAATGATTGTTGAGGGGGTCGGAACCCTGCGCAACACAATGGGGCAACCTATCTCGGGTCTTTGGTGGCCCGAAGAACGCAAGCCATTCATGTGACGTGTATTTGAAATTCACGCGCGCATCAGAGCTCTCAGACCCGGCAAAAGTACGGGTCTGATAAAACAAAAACGCATTCTTTGATAGGTGTTGAAATGAACATCCTTGGCCCGGACACTTTGTATTTTGGTGTTGACGATGTCGCGCTCTGCGAGCGCTTCCTGGAGGATTACGGCCTTGAGCCGGTAGGGGGTGGACGCTTTGAGGCATTGGATGGAACTGGTGTAGTCATCAAGCATCGTGACGATCCGGCTTTACCTGCCTGGAATTTGCCGACTGCAAACATGTTGCGCAAGACAGTGTACGGCGTAAAAGACATCGCGACTCTCGACAGCATCCAGAAGGAGTTTGAGGGCGAGCGTGAAGTCAAGGTTTTGGCCGATGGTTCGCTGGAGCTAGTGGACGATCTCGGATTCTCTCTGGGTTTCCAGGTCTCGATCAGAAAGCCACATAAACTG
>NZ_JBFUIC010000739.1:0-757 GCF_056402075.1 Pseudomonas sp. P4_C3 | reverse complement strand
GTGGTGCACCTGGGCAACGCCCTCGGCCAAACCGGCGCCAACCTGCCGAAAGTCGACGTGATTCTCTCCAACCCACCGTTCGGCACCGCCAAGGGCGGCGGCGGCCCGACCCGTGACGACCTCACCTACAAGACCAGCAACAAGCAACTGGCCTTCCTGCAGCACATCTATCGCGGCCTCAAACCCGGTGGCCGCGCCGCTGTGGTGCTGCCAGACAACGTACTGTTCGAAGCCGGCGTCGGCACCGACGTACGTCGCGACCTGATGGACAAGTGCAACCTGCACAYTATCCTGCGCCTGCCGACCGGGATCTTTTATGCCCAAGGCGTGAAGACCAACGTGCTGTTTTTCCAGAAAGGCACTGTTGAAAATCCGCGTCAGGATCAGGGCTGCACCCAGCGCGTTTGGGTCTATGACTTGCGCAGCAACATGCCGAGTTTCGGTAAGCGCACGCCGTTTGGTGCCACGCACCTCAAGCCTTTCGAAGAGGCGTACGGGGTCGATGCCAATGGCAACAGCCCGCGTGCGGAGAATGTCGAGGGGATTGCTGAGCTCAGCCGCTTCCGGGTGTTTACTCGCGATGACATTGGGCAGCGTGGAGACTCGCTGGATATCAGTTGGTTGAAGGATGCGGACAGTCTGGATGCCAACGACTTGCCGGCACCGGAGGTGTTGGCGGGTGAGGCGATGGCTGAGCTGACTGAGGCGTTGCATGAGTTGGAAGAGTTGATGAAAGCGCTGGGGGCTGGGGATGAAG
>NZ_JBFUIC010000738.1:0-761 GCF_056402075.1 Pseudomonas sp. P4_C3 | reverse complement strand
GGGTGGGGGCGGTGCCGTTGGTGTCGATTGTGTTAGGGATATTGGTGGGGGTTGGGGTTAAGCGGCTGCGTGCTTGATGATCGCGGCTCTGGAGTTGGACGACCTCAATGAGACCGTCCATTTTTCAAGGATCAAACCTGCATCCGCAACCGCCGCCCAACCACATCCAGCAAATCGCAACCATCGCGCAGGGACGTGACCAGCACCCGCGCCAGTTCGCTGTAAACACCCTCGTCAGCCGCGAAGCTCTCCAGCAATTGCGTTGCGGTTCGAATGCGATAGGCAGCTGTTTCGTGCAGTACATCCAGCGGTGCCTCGGTGTCGATCAGCAGCGACGCAACGGTGCAGTCGATGCCGGTCATCGGCATGTATCGATCCATCTCAAGCCTCCACTTCGTCGAGTGGCGCAATGTTGTCCAGTGCCCGGTTCACCAGCAATTGCGCCAGCACGGCCAACTGCTGGATCGCCAGGGCGATGTTGCGACGCGAACTCTCAAGCTCGCAGGCAAGGTCGGTGCTCATGACGTTGAGCGAGGCGAGGGTTTCGCTGGCGTGGGTGAGCAGGGACGGTGTGTCGATGTTTGGGCGGAGGGTGAATACGTGGCTGATGGGGTCGAGGTGATTGGGGTTGCGCAGGCGGGCGCTGATGGCGGGTTCTGTGGTTTTGGAGAGGTTGGACAAGTCGATTGGATCTTCAGATGAATCGGCTGGTGATTCCGGGGGATTGGGGCTGTTCTTTTTCAAGATGGCATTCCTCACAC
>NZ_JBFUIC010000737.1:0-763 GCF_056402075.1 Pseudomonas sp. P4_C3 | reverse complement strand
TCATATTGGGGGCAACTGATGCTTGATCGGGTATGCGGATCATCGAAAGATTTCCTATTACGTATCATTGCCATACATGGGGCGGCCCATCAGTGCCTAGAGCTTCAAAAACGTTGTGAAATGGTCCTTGTGATCCAGCAGTAGCTCACGAGGCAAGATAGTCGCCACACTTCCTCGATGCTGCAATCCGTGTGATAGCACGTGTGCAAGAACCTGCTCTTTCGTCATGTTGCCTGGTTTTCCATCCTTGAAAATAAACGCAACCGGATCAGACAGTTCGATTGTAGTGATCGACTGGGTGTAGTTCACAAACCATTGATTCGCTGAAGAAAAGCACTCTTCCAGTCGACCCAGGTCTTGTTTCTGTTCGGTCAGGATGGAGTCAAATTCATCCGGTTTTCCCTGCAGTCTGGCAATGAACAGCTGGTCAACAATATTGATATGGGCTAGCCAGTAGAGTGCTTCCTCCATTTCCGTTGGAAATTTTTTTGCCGCGGGGGCTTTCAAGCACTTGAACAGTTCCTCCTCAGACCATGCCTTGTATTTGTAAAGCGAATGAAGAAGGTTCGTGGCACCCATGGCGTTCTCCTGGATTTCTAATTTTCTGGCTGCCCTGGACCTTCTGATGGGGATGCGGATAGGGCTCCTTTCCGCAGGGGGATAGCCGTGCCCGGTCGGATAGATGGGATAGTCACTATATTGACTTTTTTAGTCAATAGTTGGTAGCTTGAACGGCAAGCGACGAAAGTGGCCATGTGGTAGC
>NZ_JBFUIC010000736.1:0-773 GCF_056402075.1 Pseudomonas sp. P4_C3 | reverse complement strand
GGATCTGGCCGGGACCGTAGCGGCGTTGGGGGAGGGCGTCAGTGGCTGGCTGCCGGGGGATGAGGTGTACGCCATGGCCACCGGTATTGGTGGTATTCAAGGCTCATTGGCCGAATACGCGGCGGTCGATGCACGGCTGTTGGCACGTAAACCGCGCAACTTGAGCATGCGTGAGGCTGCCGGATTGCCGCTGGTGCTGATCACCGCTTGGGAAGGTCTGGTCGACCGGGCTCGCGTTCGGCTCGGGCAGAAGGTATTGATCCATGGTGGCGCCGGTGGTGTTGGCCATGTCGCGGTGCAAATCGCCCGCGCTTTTGGCGCAGAAGTTTTTGCTACGGGCTCTGCCGGGCAGCAGTCGATTATCGAAGGGTTCGGCGCGACGTTTATCGATTACCGCAAGTCTTCGGTTGAAGACTATGTGGCGGAGCATACGGCCGGTGAGGGCTTCGACATTGTCTATGACACAGTGGGGGGTGAAACGCTGGATGCGTCATTCAAGGCGGCACGGATGTATCACGGTCATGTGCTCAGTTGCCTGGGGTGGGGGCAGCACAGCCTGGCACCGCTTTCCTTTCGCGGGGCGACTTACTCCGGTGTCTTCACTTTGCTGCCGCTCCTGACCGGCAAGGGGCGTGAGCATCACGGCGAGATTCTGCACGAGGCGGCGCAGTTGATTGAGGCGGGCAAGCTCGCGCCATTGCTTGCCCCGCACTCGTTCACGCTGGAATCCGCAGAAGACGCCCATGTACTGCTCGTGTCAGGAGCGGCAACGG
>NZ_JBFUIC010000735.1:0-773 GCF_056402075.1 Pseudomonas sp. P4_C3 | reverse complement strand
CTATAAGACATGCCGTTGGAAGAGAACGGCATGTACACGCAACACTCCTGAAAGCGCTGCCTGTCAGTTAAGCGGGCCGCTAACCCGCTGAATATACTTTCACTTCCGTTCTATCGGATAACGCCTAAAACAATGCCAATTGGTAATTAATGATTATCCGATTTTCGTCTTGTTGGCGGGTGTTTGGGATGTTGTTTCGTACCATTGCGTTTTTCCACATGACGCTAATGCCTTTTAACGGTCCCGATTGCACGACATAGGCCAGCGTTATATCGCGTTCCCACTCACTGGAATTGCTGGAAGCGATGGTATTGATGTCATCACCTTTAACGTATACAACCCCCGCCGTCGCACCGGGCAAGCCCAGTTTCGCGAAGTCGAAAGCGTAGCGTGCTTGCCAGGACTTCTCGCCAGCGTGCACGAACTTCTGAACCTGCATTTCCGTGATGGTGTAAGTGGTCGGACCGTCACCCTGGTTTAAATAAGGGAAATCGCTTTTTCCGTTGCTGACCTCATAGCCGGCTCCGAAGGAGTGACCGGCAACGGCATAGGTAAATAATCCACTGAACAGGTTATTGTCAACTTTGCCTTTTATCGTATTACCGCCGTAGTAGCCTGTCGTAAAGTAAGCAGGGTCATGGCCGTTTGCACCATCATCCTGGCTATTGAAATATCGAATATCACTGGTCAGAACGCCCGAACCTATTGCCCAGTTATGAATCAGCCCTAGAAAGTGTTGCTTATAAAAATCTTCAAGGTTGCCGTAATAATAT
>NZ_JBFUIC010000734.1:0-779 GCF_056402075.1 Pseudomonas sp. P4_C3 | reverse complement strand
CTGTTGCTCTTCGTTCAGGCAACCGCTGTCGCGCTCCACCAGGCGGAAATGCCAAGGCATCTCCCGATGCAGATTCAGATGGGCGCGGATCAGGCTGTTGAGTTTGTCGCGCTTGCCCGGAGCTTTTTGCTGGATACGTCCCAGGGTGGCCAGCAACTCCTCGTAGAACTCCTCGATCAGGTCGAGCAGCAGATGYTGTTTGCTCGGGTAATGGTGATACAGCGAGCCTGGAGAAAGCCCCAGGCACGTCGCGAGCTCACGCATGCCGACCTGGCCGAACCCCTTGCAGGCAAACAGCTCCAGGACTTTGTCCCGGTACTCGGCAAAGCGCGAGCAACGCTCAGGCATAGGCATGGAAGCCGCGCCCCGTTTTGCGTCCCAGGTAACCGGCGGCGACCATTTCCTTGAGCAACGGCGCCGGGCGATATTTGCTGTCGTTGAAACCGTCATAGAAAGCTTGGAGGATCGACAACAGGGTATCCAGGCCAATCAGGTCCGCCAGGGCCAACGGGCCGATAGGCTGATTGCAGCCCAGGCGCATGCCGGTGTCGATGTCTTCGGCGCTGGCCAGACCTTCCTGGAACACCAGGATCGCTTCGTTGATCATCGGCACCAGGATCCGGTTGACCACGAAGCCCGGACGGTTGCCGGCGGTGATCGCGGTTTTGCCGAGGGTGGTCGCCATGTCCAGCGCCAGTTTGTGGGTCGCGTCACTGGTTTGCAGGCCGCGGATGACTTCGATCAGGCCCATCACCGGCACCGGGTTGAAGAAATGCAGG
>NZ_JBFUIC010000733.1:0-781 GCF_056402075.1 Pseudomonas sp. P4_C3 | reverse complement strand
CTTTAGGTGTAGTTAGCCAGCCAAACATCGTCGGCGCTAGTGTCGACGATGTTTGAACCAGTTTTTACACACTCTGGGCCATCCGCGACCAGCTGCAAACGACACGTCGCAGATGTTCAGCCAGACGAAATCAAACCAGTCCCTTTCTCACGAAATACTCGCTCTGCAATTCACAGCTTGTAGCCAATCTGCCGCAACAGGTTCTTGCGCCACTGGATGTCTTCATCGCCTTCAATGTCATTGGCACAGAAGCCATCCACTACGCCCAGGATTGCTCGCCCTTGTTGCGTCTCAGCGAGAATCACTTCGGTTGGATTGGCGGTTGCACAAAAAACACGGCATACCTCTGGAACCATTTTGATGGTGTTTAACACGTTCAGCGGATAGAAGCCGTCGCCCAGGAAAATGATGAAGCTATGGCCTGCGGCGATGGCTTTCGCATTCTTCTGTGCAAGTTCAATCATTGAGGTATCGGTGCCAGACCATCGCACCAGGCACTWGCCAGAGGCTTCACAAAAGGCCACGCCAAACTGGATACCTGGCACGGCATTAACCAGCGCTTCGTGGATGTCCTCGACGGACTTGATGAAGTGCGTCTGACCCAAAATGAAATTCGTCACATCCGGTTTATCGATTTTCCACGTGATGAGTTGCATCTCAAACGCCTCCTTTCACGATGTTGCTACCAGAGTCTGTCAATAAACCAAGCATAGCTACTCGTTGGTTATCGCTCCGTCCTCTGAAGGAACCCGAGGAGACCCTGACTGGGCCACGCTGGCTC
>NZ_JBFUIC010000732.1:0-787 GCF_056402075.1 Pseudomonas sp. P4_C3 | reverse complement strand
GTGCTTGATTGTCTTCTCGCAGAGCTCAAGCTTGATAGCAACCTCGCGGTTAGTCAGGCCCTTCGATACCTCCCGGATAACTTGTTCTTCGCGATGGGTCAGTTCGACCTTTTGCTTATCACCCGCGTGCTTTCTGAAGCTGCCTAAGAGCTTGCTGGCAAGCTTGGGTGTAATGAAGGTTTCACCACCGGCAACCTGTCTGATGGCTTGTACAAGTTCACGACCGCTTATGCCTTTCAACGCATATCCCTGCGCGCCTGCTTCGAGGGCGGTATAGGCGTCCTCGATGGACTCAGATACCGTCAGCATCAAAATTCTAACTGCCGGTGAAGAAGCTGAGATCGCTCGCACGGCAGCAAAGCTATCGCCCGGCATATTTACATCCATCAGCAAAACATCCGGAGCAAAACGAGCGGCAATTTCCAGGGCATCTTCGGCAGACCCGCCCTGCCCGACCACCYGAAAGTCAGCTATTTTCTTCAGCGCCATTGTGACCCCATCCCTTAACAGCGGGTGATCATCAACGATGCCAATCTTGATCATGGAACTCATAAGAACTCCTCATAAGAGCCRATGGAGCTGCATAGTGGTGTCGCACGTTTCATTTTTCACCCCTCGCGCCATGCCCAATCCGGCAAGCCCCGCCGTCTCCATGATGTCCGGGACGACAGCTGTTGCGGGTACCCAAGGGGGTTGCAACTAATGAGCCATTTCAATAGGGCGAAGATAAAGTTCAAATGAATTAACAGGCTGTTTCTGAGTGTTTGAAGCGAGAGAAAGGGTGAGG
>NZ_JBFUIC010000731.1:0-796 GCF_056402075.1 Pseudomonas sp. P4_C3 | reverse complement strand
AGATTGGATGAGCGGGGAGGGCGGGGCCTTGCCTTGACTGGGGACAAGATCCTCTTTAGACTCTTGTACCCCTAAATTTGGCGGGAACTCGTTCCTGCCATTTTGCTTTTCTTGCAAGACAATAGCGTCGCAAGACAACAGTGGAGCTAGTAGATGGCAACTATCAACCAGCTGGTACGTCAGCCGCGTAAGCGTATCGTCGAGAAATCCGACGTGCCTGCGCTGCAGAACTGCCCGCAACGCCGTGGCGTGTGCACCCGTGTGTACACCACCACGCCGAAAAAACCTAACTCGGCACTGCGTAAAGTATGCCGTGTGCGTCTGACCAACGGTTTCGAGGTTTCCTCGTACATCGGCGGTGAAGGCCACAACCTGCAAGAGCACAGCGTGGTACTGATCCGCGGCGGTCGTGTAAAAGACTTGCCAGGTGTTCGTTACCACACCGTTCGCGGTTCGTTGGATACTTCCGGTGTTAAAGGTCGTAACCAGGGTCGTTCGAAGTACGGTACCAAGCGTCCGAAGTAATCGGCCGTTTTGCAGTTTTTAATTTTATTGAGTCGATAAGAGTAAGGTCGGGCACGCATCCATAGGAGCTGTCCCGGGCTAACCTGAAGACCGTTTGAGGGCTTATCAATGCCAAGACGTCGCGTAGCAGCCAAGCGTGAGATTCTGGACGATCCGAAATACGGAAGCCAAATCCTCGCCAAATTCATGAACCACGTAATGGAAAGCGGCAAGAAAGCCGTTGCCGAGCGTATCGTTTATGGTGCCCTGGATACCGTGAAGGCTCGTAAGG
>NZ_JBFUIC010000730.1:0-798 GCF_056402075.1 Pseudomonas sp. P4_C3 | reverse complement strand
CCCCAGCGCAGCAACAACAGCACCAACACAACCAGGAACACCGTCTCCCCCACCATCAGCAGAATCGGCTTGATCCCGACCGCCGCCAGCTCCTTGAGCCGGGTCTTCATGCCCAGAATGCGCGAAGTTGGAACACTATCCCTGTGGGAGCGAGCTTGCTCGCGATGGCGGTGTGTCAGCCGCCATGAGTGTTGAATGTGAAACCGCTATCGTCGGAACGCCGCCCGGAGCAAGCTCGCTCCCACAGGTTTTGTATCAACCTGACGATTAGAAGCCCCAGCGCAGCAACAACAGCACCAGCACGACCAGGAACACCGTCTCCCCGACCATCAGCAGAATCGGCTTGATCCCGACCGCCGCCAGCTCCTTGAGCCRGGTCTTCATRCCCAGAATGCGCGAAGTTGGAACACTATCCCTGTGGGAGCGAGCTTGCTCGCGATGGCGGTGTGTCAGCCGCCATGAGTGTTGAATGTGAAACCGCTATCGCGAGCAAGCTCGCTCCCACAGGTTTTGTATCAACCTGACGATTAGAAGCCCCAGCGCAGCAACAACAGCACCARCACRACCAGGAACACCGTCTCCCCSACCATCAGCAGAATCGGCTTGATCCCGACCGCCGCCAGCTCCTTGAGCCGGGTCTTCATGCCCAGAATGCGCGAAGTTGGAACACTATCCCTGTGGGAGCGAGCTTGCTCCGGGCGGCGTTCCGACGATAGCGGTTTCACATTCAACACTCATGGCGGCTGACACACCGCCATCGCGAGCAAGCTCGCTCCCACAGGGATAGTGAGTGTTCCA
>NZ_JBFUIC010000729.1:0-808 GCF_056402075.1 Pseudomonas sp. P4_C3 | reverse complement strand
CCTCCACATCTCGTGGGCGTCGTCGAGAAATACTTGGTTTTCTGGAGGAATATCCCCTTCATGTTCGCACTGTCCCCGGGTTCATGGATTTGGCTAGCGGACGCGTAAAAGTCGATGATATCCAAGAAGTAGATATCGCCGACTTATTGGGGCGTGATGCAGTTGCTGCCCAACATGAGTTACTCGAACATTGCATCAAACAACAGGTCGTACTTGTTACCGGGGCTGGTGGGTCTATAGGTTCTGAGTTGTGCCGGCAGATATTGTCATTGCAACCCACGGTCCTTTTATTGCTCGAGCATAGTGAATTTAATCTCTATAGTATTTTGTCGGAGCTTGAGCAACGAATTGTTCGGGAGTCGTTGTCTACGAAAATTCTTCCGATCCTCGGATCGGTCCGTGATAAGGCTAAAATTTTAGATGTGATGTCAACATGGCATGTAGAGACCGTCTATCACGCTGCGGCTTATAAACACGTTCCGATGGTCGAACATAATATTGCCGAGGGTGTACTCAATAATGTAATGGGTACACTTAATACGGCCCAAGCTGCAATCCAGGCAGGCGTGGCTAATTTTGTATTGATTTCGACGGATAAAGCTGTACGGCCTACAAATGTCATGGGTAGCACTAAGCGTCTTGCCGAACTGACGCTTCAAGCTCTCAGCAAGGAGCCCGCACCGGTACTATTTGGTGACACTGCAAGCATATCCAGAGTCAATCGAACCCGATTTACGATGGTCCGTTTTGGAAACGTTTTAGGTTCTTCCGGCTCGGTGATACCATTATTTCACAAACAAATAAAATC
>NZ_JBFUIC010000728.1:0-810 GCF_056402075.1 Pseudomonas sp. P4_C3 | reverse complement strand
TATACGAAGGGACGGGACGTCGCGGCCGAAGAGCGCTCCCTGGCGCTTCAATAATTTTATTTTGCACACGGGACTYCCATGAGCCAGACCGTAACCCCAGGACAACTGCAGCAGTGGCTGTTCGACGGGCAGGAAATTGCCCTGTTTGACGTGCGTGAGCACGGCCAATATGGCGAAGCGCATCTGTTTTTCGGGGTGAATTTGCCTTACAGCCGTCTGGAACTGGAGGCCCGGCGCCTGGCGCCGAATCCACAGGTGCGGCTGGTCGTTTATGACCAGGACGGTGGGAGCGTCGCGTCGCGTTCCGCTGAGCGTCTTCATGCCTTGGGGTATGCCCGCGTTCATGTTCTCGACGGCGGCGCCGAGGGTTGGCAGGCCGCTGGTTTTCAGCTGTTTGCCGGCGTGCATGTACCGTCCAAGGCCTTTGGTGAGTTGGTAGAGCAGGCCAGCCATACGCCCCATGTCACCGCGCAGCAACTGGCCGTTTGGCTAGCCCGGGGCGAGCCGCTGGTGGTGCTCGACGGTCGGCCATTCGATGAATACCGCAAGATGACCATACCCGGTTCCATCTGCTGTCCGAACGGCGAACTGGGGTATCGAGTGCACGATCTGGTGCGGGACGAGCACACACCGATCGTGGTCAACTGCGCCGGTCGAACCCGCAGCATCATCGGCGCCCAGACGCTGATCAATCTGGGCCTGAAGAACCCGATCTACGCTTTGGAAAACGGAACTCAGGGCTGGTTTCTGGAAGACTTTCAGCTAGAACATGGCAGCACCCGACGGTATGCCGATGAGGTGTCATCGGGG
>NZ_JBFUIC010000727.1:0-810 GCF_056402075.1 Pseudomonas sp. P4_C3 | reverse complement strand
GGACACTGGGTGCGTGTTCAGTAGATACAACGCTCATCGATCCGAAAAGCACTTCAGGCGATTCTCTACGACAACCACCGAATAGCTCGCGATGTGCATTGCCAGTCCGTCCTCTATCAGGGCTTCCAGCAAAGCAGCTTGTGCCGCGAAGCGCAGGTCGCGGTTGAGTTTTCGAGAGGCGTGCATCTGATCGATCAGGACATGCGTGACTTGATAAGGGGTGCTGCCTCTCAGACGCCCCAGCCAGACGGGGATTTTTTTTGCCGCTTTGGATTGTCTGATACCCAGCACGCACGTTGCCTTGTCCGAAGCGGTGTTTTTCGAAACCTCCTCGATTTCTTCAAACACGTCGGTCAATTTTTTTAGTGCGTAGCCAAGCATCAAATCATCAAACGCATCCAAAAACATATACCTCTTCACGTGGTGAAGTTATTTCTACAAACACATTTCCGATTATCACATTACACTTTATTCCATGTATGTACTGGACGTATTCTAACGATCAAAACATCTGCCAGATAACATTACAGTTGTTAGCGCGAAGACTAACTTGAGCAGAGTATTAAGTGACTTTTTATAACAATTATTGAGCCTGCAATCGAACTATATAGACTTCAACAATATCGGTAATTACACGTAAGGTGCGGCGAGCGTTATCAGAGGATTCAGCAGTCAGATGATCTGGTTGCAAGGCGTTAACCGTCAGATGAGTTGAACCTGTGAGCCCGCCTGGCATCCTATTTATCGACACCGCGCCCCACCTTTCAAACACCTGTCTTCAGGTTGTTGCCGCAGGGGCCATCGATACAC
>NZ_JBFUIC010000726.1:0-817 GCF_056402075.1 Pseudomonas sp. P4_C3 | reverse complement strand
GTACAGAAACTGCGCCCGAAACCCTTGAGGAACGGATCGAATTGAATGGCGATGCAAGGATTCTCATGAGGTTCCCTCCGCGACATAGCAAAACGGCGCACCCAGCCATCCCCACCTGGTGACAGTAACTGCCTGCGTTGCAAGGCGCCATGCAACCACCGGGCCATGGACGAGAGGGGGAATGAAAATTCCGAGTAATTAGTAAGTTGTTTCAACGTGTTTTTTTTTGGTAAGTGCTGGGTGGGGGGATATTCCTCAAATSAGGTRGTAAACGCCCGGTTGGGTGGGTGTAGTGCCCCATTTATGGAAATAGTAGCGGCCCTATTTCACCGCCCGCTTTTGGCAGGGGCTGCTCGCCCTAGGGCGACATGGATAATGTTACATAACTGAATCAGACCGGCTTCTCGTATTTATCGTGGTGACAGGACGTACAAATAGCGGGCACTATTTCAGCTGCGCAAGGGGATGCTGGCTTTTTGTGATCTACCCTCCCAGGGCGTGTGAGTTGGCGCTTCGCCACAGGATTTACTTAGTCGGGAGACAGACCTTGGTTTCCATTGGGCCGCGGTCTGGATGGGGCATGCCAGTCGATCAGCAAAAAACCTTGTCTGGCTATCGTGTATCAGGCGAGTTCGACAACGCCTGGATTGAAGCCCAGATCGCCAATATGACTTGGCACTACTGAAAAGTCGGGAGGGTTTCAAGCATTCAAATTATTTCACCGTGGCCATGAACGCTCACGGTGCCAGCTTGCTCAAAACTAACGAGGTGGAAATGAACAGGAAGTCTAACCGGGGCTGGACAATGGCTGCGGCAC
>NZ_JBFUIC010000725.1:0-820 GCF_056402075.1 Pseudomonas sp. P4_C3 | reverse complement strand
ACCCTTTACAGACGTTCGCGAACGGCTTGAGGCGAACAAAATTCGATTTGAATGCATCTCCCGAAGCAGGGTCGCTTCAGGACGGACATCCGCGGGAAATTAAAAGGGCGTAGATTACGCGAAGCGAGTGATCGACGACGAGTTGAGCCTGCTGCAACGCTGAACCAAATTGCACGGAGTGCTTTCACGGCACCTCCCACCAGATATGTTCGTGGGAACTTGATGCCTGGGTCTTGCATTTCCGCCGAAACCCATGATGCGATAGAAACTCTGCAAATTCGTTTCGGAGGACTACACCCTCCGAGATGTAGCAGTGGCGGTGCTTGCGATTTACTCCGCCAAGCTTTACTCCGCGGTAGTACACAGCGGTTTGCATCCTTCCCGACTGCACAATGAAATGCGCTGCTCTTTCGAGCTGATGCAATAGCGAGGCCTTCGTGGCTGGCATGCCACTGAACGCTTCCTCATTATCGATCGTTTCCCATAGCCCCGTCTTTCCGGAACCTCCATGCAATACACCGGCGATTCTGCGGTCGCCAAGTAGATCTCTCTCACCAAGACCGCGCGCCATCATAAACGTCTCACATATCGCATATGAGATTGCTAGGGTCTGTTGACGTTTCACATGGGCAGCCATAGGAACCCGCAGGCCATGGCTACCATGCTCTCGTAATTCCGCTTCAGCTTGTCGTATCGAAACGCCACGGCCCGGTAGTGTTTCAGCCGCGCAAAGGCGTTTTCCACCAAATGCTGGTAGCGATACAGCCCCCTGTCCAGGTCGGCATTGCCCCTGATCGAGTTGCGCTTTCTGGGGAGCACC
>NZ_JBFUIC010000724.1:0-821 GCF_056402075.1 Pseudomonas sp. P4_C3 | reverse complement strand
GATGGTAGGCAGGTCGGCCAGTTTCAGCAGGGATAGCACTTTCAAAACCCAAGGTGATCAGGTCAAGTTCATCAACGAAGACATCGACAACACGCACCGGATTAGTCTCGCTGACGTAATCGTCCAGGCTCTCGGGGAGCAGGGTCCTTTGACCTCGGTGTTCACCTTGAATGAAGCGTTTCATGGGCARCCCTTGCGATGAAATCCGGGGCAATCATAGCAAGGGTTKGCTTTGGMGTTTTKACACACTCTGGGCCGGCGGCGGCTAACCCGGCATCCATGCCGGGTTGCCCACTGCGCAGAACCTCCACTCGGCCTCACGAGGGGGCGTGTACCGCAACAGCGCCCGAGGCGGCCTACCGGCCGGCCTGGTTCTGATGCGTGCGTGTTTCCCTGTAGGAGCTGTCGAGTGCAACGAGGCTGCGATCTTTTGGCYTTATTKYTTACAAGCAAGATCAAAAGATCGCAGCCTTCGGCAGCTCCTACGGAGTGATACATCCGCGAAATCAGGTCGGCTGTCAGGCCGCCTTCGCGAGCAGGCTCGCTCCTACAGAAGAGCAAAGGCAGACCGGCGTACACCCACGCTCCTCACCACTCAWCAGGCCGAGCGTTAGCTCGCCTGCAGCTCTTGATCTTGATCCACCCGCCCCCTCGGGAGGCTGAGTGGAGGTRTTYATCCGGGGATGGGCGCGCAGCGCCGTTCGACGCAGTCGAACTCATTGCATGTAGGTCGAAGCGAAGCCGACCGGAGGGCAATGCCCCCGGATGAATACCGGAGCGAAGGAACCCCGAGCCTTAGCGAGGGGCCGTACGTCGTACGT
>NZ_JBFUIC010000723.1:0-831 GCF_056402075.1 Pseudomonas sp. P4_C3 | reverse complement strand
CTATATGGATTCGGTGTTTTTGGCAATCGAGAGTCTGCTTAAAAAATGCGAATTTTATCCATCCTTACAAAAATCTCTCTCTGCACTGAATGATGAATTTAATCATCGAAAACAGACTGATCATAAGATATCCACATGCGAATACTACTTTAGAAAAAAGTTTTTCGCTGCGCAAGGCACTCCATCTTTGATAAGCCTGCTGAAAGAGTGGGATTGAGGAGGTAATATGCAAGCTGGTAGCGATTCGTTTTCTACAGTTGCGATAAATGTTGGCAGCTCTTCAATAAAAATTTCTATGTTTAATGATGAAAATAGAGCAGACATAAATATTAATTTCATCGGGCTGCTGACTCAGACTGTAAAAGTAAAATATTGTAAGGAGCTTGGCGTTGAGGGCGAGGTCTATAGCGTAAATGTGGGTGATGATCTACTCAAGGCAGCTAGTTTGATTGTTGATAAGACCAAGGAGGTTTTGGAGTTACTGGAGTGGAAAACGCCAACAAAGATAGGTCATAGAGTTAAGTTTGCTGGGTTTGGACCCACAGTGCAGGAAATAACTGAGCATCAAGAGCAAATCTTGGGTTTTAATGATTATCTAAGCTCTAGGCATAATTCACTTTGCCTTGCGGTTATTCAGGAAACTAAAAAAGCTTTTCCTAAGGCAATGCAATTTATGGTGAGGGATCACGCAGTTGACGATCTTTCATTGCATGTGACAGGGGAGATTCCTTTTGAAAAAAAAATTATTAATAGGTACGGATTATACTCAAATGGCTATCATGGGCTTGCAATAAAGGCATGCCTGGAAGAGCTTAGAGATAAGTATAATAT
>NZ_JBFUIC010000722.1:0-831 GCF_056402075.1 Pseudomonas sp. P4_C3 | reverse complement strand
GTCTTAATGCCCACAGCCCCCCAGTTAATTATGTGGGGCGCACAACATCAAAGGTGAATCGGAGCCGCGGTCCGGAAAAGAAACCGCGGCAACCGATCAATCAGGCGGTGGGGAGCAGGCCTTTCTGTTTGGCGACATGAGTCGCCAGTGCGTCCATCAAGTCCGGGGACAGGCAGTCATAGGGTTCCAGGCCGATCGAGCGCAAGCGCTCGCGGATAGCCTTCATTTGCGCGGGCGGTGTGCCGGTTTCGATGATGGAGGACACGAACGCCGCGAATCCCGGCGCAGCCCATCCGCTCTGTGGCGAAAGCTCGGTGTGGACGAAGTCCAGGCCATAAAACGCATGGTCCTTGTTCTCGATGCGCCCAAAGAGATGGGCGTGACACTGCTTGCAGGCGTGGCGCTGGATGGTGGCGGATTCGTCGACAATCGCCAGTTTTTCGCCGTGGGCAATCACGCTGACCTTATCTCGAGGCACCACGGCGATGACGGCGAATGTCGCGTTTTGTGGTTTCCAGCATTTGCTGCAGCCGCACGCGTGGTTATGCAGAGTTTGTGCGTCGATCTTGACCTCGACCTTGTCAGTCGCACACAGGCATTGCAGGGTGCCACCTGTGAAATTCGCGGCGGCGGGTTGGATACCATTGTCCAGTACAGGGTGAAGTTGCAAAGTGCTCATGCTGGCGTCTCCGTTTCAGGGTGTCAGACAAAAGTGCCTGGGGCCGTGCCCCAGACCGGTAGTTCATCGGAACTCGATGCCGGCGCGGATCGATTTGCCTTCATGCATCCGATCGAACCGCGGCGGATTTCGAAAAGGACACAGTGCATAAA
>NZ_JBFUIC010000721.1:0-831 GCF_056402075.1 Pseudomonas sp. P4_C3 | reverse complement strand
CTTCTATACGGCGTTGATGTTCAATCCGAAAGACGTAGCGGAAAACCTGAAGAAGTCCGGTGCCTTTATTCCGGGCATCCGTCCAGGTGAGCAGTCTGCGCGCTACATTGATGGCGTTCTGACTCGCTTGACCATGTTCGGTGCTCTTTACATGACGGCCGTCTGCCTGTTGCCCCAGTTCCTGGTGGTTGCAGCCAACGTACCGTTCTACCTTGGCGGGACCTCGTTGCTGATCGTCGTCGTGGTTGTGATGGACTTCATGTCCCAAGTACAATCGCACCTCGTTTCGCACCAGTACGAATCCCTGATGAAGAAAGCCAACCTGAAGGGTTACGGCAGCGGCATGCTGCGCTGACCCATAAGGTTCGAGGAGTTGGTGATGAAAGTTCGTGCATCGGTGAAAAAGCTGTGCCGTAACTGCAAGATTATTCGCCGCGAAGGTGTTGTTCGAGTAATTTGCAGCGCGGAACCGCGTCACAAACAGCGCCAAGGCTGAGTGTGATTGTGCTTCAAGCCCGGCAGCTAGTGCGCTGCCGGGTTGATTATTTGTTATTACAGCGATATTATCTCGCGCCCTATTTCTTGGCTTCCGGGGCGTAGGTAGCTGTCAATTGGAGTCCCACTGAATGGCCCGTATTGCAGGCGTTAACATTCCAGATAACAAGCATACTGTTATCTCGCTGACCTACATCTATGGTGTTGGTCGCACTACTGCACAGAAAATTTGTGCAGAGACTGGGGTAAACCCAGCAGCAAAGATCAAAGATCTGAGCGACGAGCAAATTGAACAGCTGCGTGGCGAAGTGGCGAAGTTCACCACTGAAGGTGACC
>NZ_JBFUIC010000720.1:0-834 GCF_056402075.1 Pseudomonas sp. P4_C3 | reverse complement strand
GCACGATGAAGGCACCACCTTCCGAGCCTTGCTGGCCGAGGCCCGCAGCCGCAGCGCCATCGAGATACTCAATGACGAACGCTTGAGCCTCACCGAGATTGCCGAGCGACTGGGTTTGAGTGACCTGTCGAGCTTTTCCCAGGCACTCAAGCGCTGGTATGGGGTAGCTCCAAGTCATTTCTCGCTACGAAAAAGTAGCGGTGGCATGTGCTGGATGACGAACTGGAGTGATCAATGAGCTCAGTTCACACCTACCCAAGACGCTCGCCTGAGCAGCCTCCTGACTCAACGAATCAAGTCACGGATATTTACCTATAGAGCAGATCCTTATACGATGAAGTCCGCTCTACTGCGCTCCATCAGATCTGAGTAAGCTATGGTGGTTATGCATAACAAAGCGATCTAACAAAATGTGCTCTATAGCCACGAAAATTTTGCGTAGAAAACCAGGCGGAATCCGCATGCAGATTCAACTACTTCTACAATTAAATACAATACCATTGAGCACCTGAACAATGAACAACCCTGATTCTCCGCCCGAAAGTTCTAAAGCCTTCAGCATCGTCATAGTGAATTACAAAACACCGGAAATCACCAAGATATGCCTGGACTTATTGCACCAGCATGTAGGAAGCAACGGCGCCCCAATATGGGTAGTTGACAACTATTCCGCCGATGAAAGCACTGAGTATTTACGAACGCTTGACTGGATCAATTTAATCGAGCGCTCTGTTACTGAACCAGAACCGGGCCACATCGCGCATGGCAAGGCACTTGACCTGGTTTTGGAGCGAATTGAAACTGATTATTTATTCTTGATGCACACTGATACGT
>NZ_JBFUIC010000719.1:0-835 GCF_056402075.1 Pseudomonas sp. P4_C3 | reverse complement strand
TTATAGCCTCGCTCGTAGAGCATTTCGTTGTTGGTTGGCTCGGTTGGGAAGTGCGAACAGATACTTGCAATCAGGTCTTCGTGCAAGAAGTTGTCGATGACGATGTGCGGAAATGGCGTAGCCTGAGTATAGCGACTGGTCAATGACTCACCAAAGGCGCTGGCGGCGTTTTGGTCGAAATCAAGCTCCGGGGACAGGGTGATAGGTAGTGCTTGAGTGATGGGGGCCATTACCGCTCCAATAACTTGATATAAAGACTGATAGGTGACGTCAAACAGCGTTGAGCTCACGGCTCGTTGCGTCTATTCGTAGCTTAATTTTTTTTGTCGTCCTTGTTCAGACGCTTAAGGATGTTGTTGTACATTTTGGTTCGTCTATGAGTCTTGTCATAGCCACCAGCCGCTGCGACAGTGCCGGCCTGAATGTGATCCAGATAACTGAAGATTTTACGCGGCGATAACATTTCAACGACATAGCCAAGCTCGGTCATGCGGTCTTGGAGAGTATAGCCTGGTACACGGTCATCCATCGAAAAATGCAAGTCGTGCTGTTTGATAAGTTTGCAGTTCCACAAGGTGCAGAAACTTTTCAAGTAGACTTCTTTGTACGGTTTTGGCTCTCTGGAGCGCAATCCCATCGAGATTTTCAGACGCCGGAAATGATGTTTGAATAGTCGCGAGCTAAAACGCCAAAAAGTTCTGGTGGCACCGCGGTTTAATTGCTCAACACAACCGACGGCCACGACGTTCGGGTTTTTTAAACATTTATTCAGCATCATCGGAAAAACATTTTTATCGAAAACAAACGTATCAGTGTGCATCAAGAATAAATAATC
>NZ_JBFUIC010000718.1:0-836 GCF_056402075.1 Pseudomonas sp. P4_C3 | reverse complement strand
CGGTATTACTGCGCTGATTTACCTGATGGTTACCTTCGCGCTTGTCGGACTATTCCGCATCGCCGAGCGCCGTTGGTTGGCTTTCCTTGGTCCGGCTCATTAGGGCTTGGTACTCCATATGGCCGCTCATTAGGCCTCGGGCTTTGTCGCCGGCTGTCACAGCTGCACAGCGACGCCACATTTTCCCTTAGAGGATGATTGCGCACATGTACAAATTGACTGTTGAAGAACTGCACAAGAGTTACGGTAACCACGAAGTACTCAAGGGCGTATCTCTGAAAGCCAAAACTGGTGATGTGATCAGTTTGATCGGCGCCAGTGGGTCAGGCAAAAGTACCTTCCTGCGCTGCATCAACTTTCTCGAAACACCCAATGACGGAGCCATGAGCCTGGACGGCAAGCAGATTCGCATGGTCAAAAACCATCATGGCATGCAGGTGGCCGATGCCTCTGAGTTGCAAAGGCTGCGCACCCGTCTAGCCATGGTCTTCCAGCACTTCAATCTGTGGGGCCACATGACCGTTCTGGAAAACATCACGATGGCCCCGCGCCGGGTGCTGGGTGTCAGCAAAAAAGATGCTGAAGATCGTGCCCGACGTTATCTGGACAAGGTGGGGCTGCCAGCGCGTGTTGCGGAGCAGTTTCCAGCATTTCTCTCTGGCGGTCAGCAACAGCGAGTGGCGATTGCACGAGCATTAGCGATGGAGCCGGAGGTTCTGCTGTTCGACGAACCGACGTCGGCGCTGGATCCGGAACTGGTGGGCGAAGTACTAAAGGTGATTCAGGGCCTGGCCGAAGAAGGCCGGACCATGATCATGGTGACCCACGAAATGAGC
>NZ_JBFUIC010000717.1:0-838 GCF_056402075.1 Pseudomonas sp. P4_C3 | reverse complement strand
GGCCCAGAGTGTGTCAAAACGCCAAAGCCAACCCTTGCTATGATTGCCCCGGATTTCATCGCAAGGGCTGCCCATGAAACGCTTCATTCAAGGTGAACACCGAGGTCAAAGGACCCTGCTCCCCGAGAGCCTGGACGATTACGTCAGCGACACTAATCCGGTGCGCGTTGTCGATGTCTTCGTGGATGAACTCGACCTGATCACCTTGGGTTTTGAAAGCGCTGTCCCTGCTGAAACTGGCCGACCGGCCTACCACCCCGCAGTCATGCTGAAGATCTACATYTACGGCTATCTAAACCGCATCCAGTCGAGCCGACGCCTTGAGCGCGAGGCGCAGCGCAACGTCGAATTGATGTGGCTTACCGGTCGCTTGATGCCGGATTTCAAGACCATCGCCAACTTCCGCAAAGACAACGGCAAGGCCATTCGAGGCGTTTGCCGCCAGTTTGTTGTGCTGTGYCAGCAGTTGGGGCTTTTTTCGGAAAACCTCGTTGCTATCGACGGCAGTAAATTCAAGGCGGTGAACCACCGCGACCGCAATTTCACCAGCGCCAAGCTGAAGCGCCGGATGGAAGAAATCGAATCGAGCATCACCAGTTATCTAAAGGCGCTGGATGCAGCTGATCGCGAAGAGACCAAGTCTTCAGGGCCCAAAGGCGGCCTGGAAGAGAAAATCGYCAAACTGAAGGAGCAGATGAAGGCACTTCAGGCGATTGAAATACAGCTTGAGGAGTCGCCGGACAAACAGRTCTCGCTGACCGACCCRGACGCSCGCTCSATGATGACGAGCGGCAAAGGAATCGTGGGTTACAACGTACAGACGGCGGTCGATACCAAG
>NZ_JBFUIC010000716.1:0-840 GCF_056402075.1 Pseudomonas sp. P4_C3 | reverse complement strand
ATGTGGACCTGATTGATGCGGCCCCAAAATCCGTAAGAGATCAAGAGGGATGCCTAATCAAAGTAGGCTCACGCTCTTGGAGTAAGCAAAACCAGTCCGACATGTCCTGTGCGATAGCTTCTCTGGATATAGTGGGGGTCGACAGGGTATGCGTCGTGGAGCTCACCCGAGCTAAGCGAGACTCGATTGTGGCAAGCGCCAAGTAGATCCCGAGTGCCCGATACACTTGCCGGCTATCGGCTTAGCATTTCAAGGAAATCAGGAATGTATTCATCATTCGTCAATCGTGGCAGTCTCCTGCTTGCCCCTGCTTTAGCGCTGTGTTCATGGATATCTTTGAATCCGTACTTTTTATGGGGCTCCAGTAGGCATATTGCACTTGCCGGACTAACGGCTGGCGTCATTGCGGCGCTCGCGTTCATCGCTGGTGATAGGCCACGTAAAAGTGAAATGATCGGCTTTGCCATGATGGCAATTTTTATAGTCTACATAAGCTTCCTCCCGAAAACGGACGGAAGCTTTACACGTTGGTATTTCGTTCTGCCGACTATGCTAGCGCTCTTCGTATTCGAAGACAGTCGGAGAGCCGAACTTATAAAAGCATTTTCGATTATCTTCGGGTTGAGCTTGCTGCCAGGTGTTTTGGTATCGATTGGCGCCATTCTCGGGCTTCAAATCAGCTTTAATCACAGCCCGCTTCTAAACCCTGTAATGGCCGCAGCGGGGGGTTATTATCTGAATGTGCCCGGTGTGCTATTGCTTGGGAATAACGTGACGTCTCTACCATGGGGCGGAACGCTCTACCGTTTGTGTGCGGTTTATGATGAGCCGGGGATGGTG
>NZ_JBFUIC010000715.1:0-840 GCF_056402075.1 Pseudomonas sp. P4_C3 | reverse complement strand
GGCAAAGTGTTGGCGCCATTGGCGGTTGGGTGGGCTTCGTTATCGTTGAGGGTGTAGCTGTAGCTGATCACCCCGGTCGCGGCATTGAACCCGGTGATGGTCAGGGTGCTGCCCAGTGGCGTGGTGATCGATTGCGGCAAGCCGGCGGCCACACCACCGCTGACCACGGCGATACCGCCGACGGTCAGGCTCGTGACGCCGTCGAGGGCGGTGACCGTAAAGGTGCCGTTCTGGGTCAACGCCGTGGCATCCGGTGCGCTGCCGTCGCTGAGGTTTTTCTCGAAGACGGTGAGCTCACCACCCTGAGCGCTCAAACCGCCAATCGTGATCGGGTCATCGTTGTTGTGGATCTGCAGCACCAGGTTGGCGGTGCTGCTGTCACCGTCGGCGTCCGTCAGCGTATAGGTGAAGGTTTCGGTGCCATTGCCACCGCCGTGCAACGCCTTGAAGTCGGCATCGCTGGTGTTGAGGGTGTAGGTGTAGGTGCCGTTGGCATTCAGTACCAAAGTGCCGTAGGTGCCGGTGAAAGTGCCGGGGGTGATGGGGCCGGCATTTTCTCCGACCGCTACCCGGTCAGCACCTTGCACGTCGTTGGTCAACACGTTGCCGTTGAGGGTCAGCAGGGTTTCCGAGGCGGTACTGGCGTTGCTATCGTCCACGCCATTGGGCAGGTCGTCGACGATGTTCACGTCGAGGCTGCCGGTCGCAGTGGTGCCGTTGTCGTCGACCACGGTCACGGCGAACTGCTCAGGCAAAGTGTTGGCGCCATTGGCGGTTGGGTGGGCTTCGTTATCGTTGAGGGTGTAGCTGTAGCTGATCACCCCGGTCGCGGCATTGAAC
>NZ_JBFUIC010000714.1:0-850 GCF_056402075.1 Pseudomonas sp. P4_C3 | reverse complement strand
CTTTGATTGGTCATGAAATAGCTCGTCAGATTCATTTTATTGGATTTCTCAATGAGGCCCAACGGAATGAAGCTTATCAACATGCATTGATGCTTGTCATTCCCTCCAGATCGGAAGCCATGTCACTTGTTGCTCTGGAAGCAGGAATCACAGGTTTGCCGGTATTGCTGACAAATACATGTGGCTTTGACGAAGTACAGACAATCAACGGGGGAAGAGTTGTCGAGCCGACAGCCGCTGGTATCAGTAGAGGGCTTCAGCTCATGCTTTCAGAGACCGACGATTTGACGCTTAAAGGGCAACGACTTAAGTCGTTTGTAATCGACCATTATAGTTGGCATGTAATTGTAACTAATATGGTCGATTATTTTGAAGGTTTTATTCAGGATAATTAGAGTGCTTGTTGATGTAAAGAGTTGATGGGATGCTTTTGTTTATTTAGTATCCATCTCAGCACAATTAACCCTATAAGAAAAGCGGTTATCTCAATCGCGAAAAAAAGAAACGCTCTGGGGAAATTAATTTGCACTGTCAAGTATGCCATTCCAACGCCAATAGTAGCGCTTGTCATAACATTATTCAGTAACCGTTTAGCGGCAAGCTCGATGCTATAACCCAAGAAGAATAATAGTGCCATGCCAGCAAAAAGCACGAGATGATTGCCGCTGTAATACAGTACTGCTATAGGACCAGGGATTGTCATGAATGTAAAATTTTCTAATCTTTCATACTGTGCATTAGATATTCGCTGATATATTGCTTGTGTGCCTTGTGCTGGATCTTCTTTTAAGCCTCTCATAAAAAGATCTAAATTCAGGTGATGATTGCTCGTTACTGCTAAAACTCCTTC
>NZ_JBFUIC010000713.1:0-852 GCF_056402075.1 Pseudomonas sp. P4_C3 | reverse complement strand
AAGTAACCCATGTTGGCAGCTAGCGCCGAGTACTCTGTTGTCAGCTCGCGGCCCCAGATTTGATAACCCTTTTCGATGCGCATCGAGTCCATGGCCCGCAGCCCGAAGTCGACGATTCCATGCGCTTCACCCGCCCAAACGAGTGCTTCGTAAAGTGCTTGCTGGTGTTGGAGTGGATGGTGGAGTTCCCATCCCAATTCGCCGACAAAGTTCATCCGCAACGCGCGTACGGGAGCGCCAACGACCTGGATCTCCTGGCCAGTAAACCAGGGGAATGCTGCATTACTCAGATCGGTGTCGGTAAGTTTGGACAGCACTTCTCGTGCTCTAGGGCCAGCCAGGATGAGCGTGCCCCAGTCCCTGGTGATATTCGCGATGGAGATATTCGCGTATTTCGCTGCCCGTTGCCGCAGCCAATCTTCAATCAGCAGCTCGCAAGCCGCTGGGCACATCAGGTAAAACGCGCCGCTTTCCAGTAGCGTCATGGAGAATTCCCACGCCACGCTTCCTGATGGGGTGAGTACGTGGGCGAGAGCTACATCCCCGCATTTGGCAGGAACCTGGTTGGGGCTGATCCGATCCAGAAATGAACGAGCATCCTTTCCAGATATCTCGAATTTTGTGAAGGCGCTCAGATCGAGGATACCCACGCGATTTTGCACCGCTTCACATTCCGACCGGACTGCTGCATCCCAATTGCCCCGGCTGTAGCTGAAGTTCTCGACGGGGGCATGGGCAGATTGTGCAAACCAGCTGGCACGCTCCCAGCCGTAATAAGCGCCGAACACGGCATTCTTGTGTTTGAGTATTTCGTAAATCGGCGTGGTCTTCACTTCGCGACACGCCGGGCGC
>NZ_JBFUIC010000712.1:0-854 GCF_056402075.1 Pseudomonas sp. P4_C3 | reverse complement strand
CCTTCGCACGCATGGAGTCGGCCCGCAAAGTCTCGATGGAAACCTACCAGGTTGCCCAGAAACAGAAGGCTGAAGCCGCTGTAGCTCAAAGCAAAGCCAAGGCGACCGACCGCAGCAATAGCTGATCCGTATAGCGCGTCCCCGGGCTGACAGAAATGTGCGGCCTCAAGCTTCGAATGCAGCACCCAAGGTGCTGCTTTTGCTTATTTAACCGAAATCCCGCTAACACAAAATCCAGTGTGTTGAATCCACAGCTATAAGCAGCCTTTCACGAAGGGCTGCTTTGGGGCCTGTTCTTCAGGTCTGGGCTCAGAAGCGATAGTTGGTGCTCAGCTCCAGCGTCCGTGGGGCACCGGGCGTGATCAGATCCACCGAACCATGCGCCGAAGCGTAATACTCCTTGTCGAAGACATTGCGCAGACGCAGGGCCATGTCCCATTTCGGCTGGTTGTACAACAGCGCGGTGTCCACTGTTGTGTAAGCCGGCATGACCACATTGTTATCCAGCGCGGTATAGCGATCATCGACATAGTTGGCCCCCATGCCCACACGCCAGGTTTGCGTCAGCGAACGCACCAACCACAGGTTGGCGCTGTGGCGCGGCGTCAAGGTGGGTACCTGGCCTTCGTTGACGACACCGTTAGTAAGGCTGTTGGACTTGGATCACGTAGAGGGGCATCGATCTTCAGCGCGCTCCTGCTCTCGAATGAGTGGAGTCACTTAAGGCGACAGGCAGAAATCGGCCGATTCTGTTGAAAAAGTCGGCCGTGGTTTCCACGGCAGAAAAATACGCGCCTGAGATTGAAGTCTTTACTTTTGGGCAGAGGCTTCCGGGCTCAGATTTCACGTAGCAG
>NZ_JBFUIC010000711.1:0-862 GCF_056402075.1 Pseudomonas sp. P4_C3 | reverse complement strand
ATACAACAATAGCGCACACATTATAGCAGCACAGCTAACACATCGATTTTGACGTCCCTTTGGCGTGGCAGCTTGAATGATGCCATCGTTATTCTTGCTGACTAAGAGTGTTTTGATTTTAGTCACCCTTGTCCCAACTCCGCTAATTAATAAGATAGTCAAATGAGGTCTGAAAATGAAAACCAGCAAAGCACAGGCGCGGACAAATCGGGTACGCGTTGTTGAATCAGCTTCAGTGCTGTTCCGCGAGCGCGGCTATGACGGTATCGGGGTTAAGGAATTGATGGCGGGGATCGGACTCACTCATGGAGGGTTTTACAACCAATTCAGCTCAAAGTCGTCACTGATGATCGAAGCTACGTCGTTCGCTCTTTCCCAAATGACTGCTGACGCCAATGCGAGTGACTTCATCAATTACTACGTTTCCCGTGCTCACCGTGATTCAGTCGGCCAAGGGTGCGCGATCGCTGCGCTCGGTGGCGATGCTGCTCGTCAACATAGAGATATCAAGTCCGTATTTGAGACTGGCATAGAGAAGCTGATATCAGGCTTGAGTTCCGGGCTATCCGCTGACGAGCAAAAGGAAGCCCGTGCCAAGGCAGTTTCATTGTTGGCACAAGCGGTCGGAGCCATTGTACTGTCGCGGGCCTGCCCAGATGATGCGCTGCTAGCCGACGAGATCCTGGACAGCTGTAAGCTGTCGCTCGCCATTTAGTTAGCGCCCAGAAGCATGTGTTTCGCCCGCAAGAGCCCCAATTGTTGGCACCGATGCCGAATTGACCCACGAGCTGAAGCAAGACTGACCCACCTCAAAATCTGCACAAATCCCGCATAGGCAATGGTTCGAGAGGAACAGACTGGG
>NZ_JBFUIC010000710.1:0-865 GCF_056402075.1 Pseudomonas sp. P4_C3 | reverse complement strand
ATGCAGCTGCCGATTTTCACGTTTTTTCAATGCCCTGTCTACAGCCAGGGTCCTCCAGTTCTAACCGATCGGCGGAAGCTGTGATTTCTGCTGTGGCTGACCAAACTTGCTTGCCTGGAAGATGCAACGGTTGGTGACTCGGCAATCAATGAGCTATTTTAGCAACGCTAAAGGGGCGGAATCAGTTCCATCCACTGCCTTTTCACGGAGCGCTACCTGGTTTCAATCGTGCCATTGACCTATTGATGATGCATCTTCTCACGAAGTTGCACGCGACTCTTATAGTTAAACTATCTGTTAGTATTTAATGTTCCGCTATTGCTGGATAATTTATTCGAAGTGATTGGCGATTTAAATAAATTTTGTTGAGACACTCTTCGCTCATCACGCAGCTGCTGGAATCGTACTGCCAGCTCCGGTGTTTACATTGACAAAATGTTATCTGGCCAAATTCCTTCATCTCGACCTATGATTGTTTCATTTTCCGCAACAGACACATTCTTGACATTCTCCCACGGCGCCTGATTTGAGGAGCAGCTTCAGAAATGCTGCTTCTTCAACCGATGTCATGGAGCGCCATTTATGCGTACAGGCTATTTCTACTCCCAGGTTTTCGCCTTGCTTACCAGCGCCTCTTTTACCGCTAAGGCAGAGCCTGCAGCGAATCCGGATCTGCCAAGGTTGCGGTGGTGATGGAAGGCTTCAGCGAATGCGCAATCGGCACAGTGGATCTTGGCAGGGCCGATGCGCCGACTTTGCGGCGTGAGTTAACCGGTGCAGGGGAGACCAAGGCTCTGGCGATTGTTGCGTACCGCGAAAGTATTGGTCTGTTTGTGGCCGACGAGTTGTTCGAAGTGAAGGGTAT
>NZ_JBFUIC010000709.1:0-865 GCF_056402075.1 Pseudomonas sp. P4_C3 | reverse complement strand
GTTCAAGGCCCTGGCCCAGGAACCGCCGCTCTCGGATGCCCAGCCCGGTCTGCACTTGACCATCAAGGCTGACCGTCTGGGTTCGCTGAACCGTGGCAGTCCGGTGTTCTACAAACAGATCAAAGTGGGGCAGATCAAAAGCTATGTGTTGTCCGAGGACCAGAACACCGTCGAGCTCAAGGTTTTCATTGAGCCGACTTACGCAAAACTGGTGCGCAAACACACACGTTTCTGGAACGCCAGCGGCATCAGCATCGACGCCAATCTGTCGGGGGTGAAGGTTCGCAGCGAGTCCCTGGCCAGCATCGTCGCCGGCGGTATTGCGTTCGCTACCCCGGAAAACCGCAAGGACAGCCCGCCTACCGACCCGAGCCTGCCGTTCAGACTCTATGAGGACTTCGATGCAGCGGCGGCCGGTATCCGGGTCAAGGTCAAGCTCAGCGACTTCGAAGGCTTGCAGGCCGGTCGTACGCCGGTGATGTACAAAGGCATTCAGGTCGGCAATCTCAAGGCGCTGAAGGTCGATCCTGACCTGTCCGGGGCCACCGCCGAATTGACGATGGACCCATTGGCCGAAGATTACCTGGTCGAAGGCACCCAATTCTGGGTGGTCAAACCGTCGATTTCCCTGGCGGGGATTACCGGTCTCGAGGCGTTGGTCAAAGGCAACTACATCGCTGTGCGGCCTGGCGACAAGGGTTCGGCGCCACAACGGGAGTTTGCGGCACGGGCCAAGGCGCCGCCGCTGGATCTGCGCGCACCTGGCCTGCATTTGGTGTTGTTCACGGAAAATCTCGGCTCGCTGGAAGTCGGCAGCCCGGTACTCTACAAGCAGGTCAAAGTCGGCTCCGTACAGAGCTATCAG
>NZ_JBFUIC010000708.1:0-869 GCF_056402075.1 Pseudomonas sp. P4_C3 | reverse complement strand
GGACTCCACTGAGCGTTAATCAAAACTGAATGCAGGCAACGGAAAAAAACCACTCAGTCAGGCTGTGTGAAAACCTGGCAATMTGCATCGCGGTTTAAGAAAATGCCCCGTATCGAAAGATACGGGGCATTTTTGTAGTCATGGCTTACATCCAAGGTCAAGCACGCGATCAGATCAGCCTTTTTCCGGTTTCACTGGAGGATTTAATCCCTGGGATCACCTCGTTCGCGTGATTGATGCCGTCGTTGCCAAGCTCGATCTCATACGCTTGGGGTTCGACAAGGCGGTGCCCAAAAGCACAGGCCGCCCCTCTTACGATCCGGCAGATCAGCTCAAGCTCTATCTGTACGGCTATTTCCAGCGTATCCGCTCCTCCCGTCGTCTCGAAGCCGAATGCCAGCGCAACATCGAAGTCATGTGGTTGCTCAACCGCCTCAAACCCGATTTCAAGACCATTGCTGACTTTCGCAAGGGCAACAAACAAGCGTTCAGTGCAACGTTTCGGGTCTTCGTTCAGTTCTGCCGTACGGTCGGTTTGATTGCTGGCGGCCTGGTTGTCATTGATGGCAGCAAATTTCAGGCGGTAGCTTCTTCGCGGCGCCATCTGAACGTAAAACAGCTCAAGCGCCAGCAGGAAAAACTGGATAAGCGCATCGCCCAAAATCTGGCCGAACTGGATGAGGCCGATAACGCCGAATCGGGTGAAACCATTGATCGCAGCGCCATCAGGACAGCGCTAGAGCAACTTGAAGCCCGGCAACGTTGCAGCAGAGCGAACTGAGCGTGACCGCCGATGCGGGCTACTCCAACGGCAAGCAGTTCCAGACGTGTGAAGAGGCGGGCATTACGGCATACGTACCGCCCAACCG
>NZ_JBFUIC010000707.1:0-871 GCF_056402075.1 Pseudomonas sp. P4_C3 | reverse complement strand
ACCCAAGGTGATCAGGTCAAGTTCATCAACGAAGACATCGACAACACGCACCGGATTAGTCTCGCTGACGTAATCGTCCAGGCTCTCGGGGAGCAGGGTCCTTTGACCTCGGTGTTCACCTTGAATGAAGCGTTTCATGGGCAACCCTTGCGATGAAATCCTGGGAAATCATAGCAAGGGTTTGCTTTGGAGTTTTTACACACTCTGGGCCGAAGGCGGCCAGGAGCGGACATCGAGACAGCAAACCTCAAAGGGGCCGAACACTGAGGCCGTTGGCTATTTAAGCAGCGGTTCCCTAGAACTTTTCCTTATTTATCGGTCTATGTGGGTAGGCACATCCGCTCGGTAAGCGCGAGCTCGCAGGCTTCCCGCAGCCAGATGGCCATACGCCCAAATGTCAATCAGAGGTTTTCTTCGCTCATGAAATTCCATGACCCACGGATGGTGCTCTTCGGCCTGTTCGCGTTCGCGGCAGTGGGCTCGGCATCAGCAACACAGATGAAGGCCTCAACCTCTGTTTTCGCAACTGAAGTCGCAGCCGTTCAGGTTCCGGTCCAGGCTGCCGGCAACCCTTGGCCGACCTTGGCCAGTATGGCCGGCAAGCAGCCAGGGCCGTTGCTTGCCCATGACGACCGATACTGGCATGACGGCCGTTGGCATGATCGTAGAGACGATTGGCGCCGAGACGACTGGCGTAGAGAACAGTGGCGTAGAGAACAAGYCCGTCGAGAAGCCCAGCGCCATCGTGATTGGGAATACCACCAGGATCGGGCCATGCGGCACCGCTACGAGGACGATCACCGCTACTATCGTCGCTAGTGCGACGCCACGAGATCAATCCGCCTGCACGATGAAGGCACCACCTTCCGCG
>NZ_JBFUIC010000706.1:0-885 GCF_056402075.1 Pseudomonas sp. P4_C3 | reverse complement strand
CAATCAGCCTGGTCTGCATCAGTACTTCACTGTAGATCCCGCTCATCTGATGCGCCTCTGGCGCGCGGGACGCGCAAGCGGAGTCGTCAAAATGTATTCTGATCTCGCTGCCAAACGGGCAGTCATCCCGAGTGAGAATCAATTGTCGAGACAGGTAATGCTCTGCGTGACCGTAGAGTCGCACGCTCCCTGTTGCGTTCATAATACAGAAACTCCCTTCTACATTTAGAATCAGGTTGTCGAGATCAGACCCCTGATTAAACGATATCCATGCCCACGAATACTTTGAATGGCGTTGCTGCCATACATGTCTTTTATTTTGCCGCGAAGGCGGCTGATCGACTTTTCCAAGGCTCTTGGGTCATAAAAATTTATATTCAGCCCCATGATCCTGGCGATTTCATCATGGCTCAATATTTGGTTCTTTGTTTGAGAAAAAGCCTCGAGAATCTTCATTTCCGCAAACGATACGTCCAGTTTTTTATGGTCGCCAATCAGGCACATGCGAGTGGGGTCCAAAAGCAGATTTTGCTTTTTTTGCCATTCTGGACTGCTAAAAAACTCGGACAGTGCGTCAGTATTTTCGTCTGCAAAGGTGTCGCAATTAATACAGTAGTCGGCCCCGGCAAGATAGTATTTCATCTTGTTGTAGGTGCCTCTACCGGTGATGGCGATGAAAATTATTGACGCCAGATTATCGGCGCGAATGTTTTCTACCAGGGTGAGGCTTTCAACAAACGCCTGAGGGCTGTCGATAACGATAAAAATTGCACGGTATGAATTAGAATTCTTGTTTCTTTTGAATGAGTTGCTATAGCACATTGCATCAACGGCAATATCCTGGCCTACGTGGCTTGCGACTAATTCCCTAAAGCCCTCAGCTAG
>NZ_JBFUIC010000705.1:0-889 GCF_056402075.1 Pseudomonas sp. P4_C3 | reverse complement strand
GTCCTCGGGCGCACCCTGCTCTTCGACCCGCCCCTGGTGAAGGAACAGCACCTGGTTCGACACTTTGCGCGCAAAGCTCATTTCGTGGGTCACCATGATCATGGTGCGGCCTTCTTCGGCCAGCCCCTGGATCACCTTGAGCACTTCTCCCACCAGTTCCGGGTCCAGGGCCGAAGTCGGCTCGTCGAACAGCATGATCTCCGGTTCCATGCTCAGGGCACGGGCAATGGCGACCCGTTGCTGCTGACCACCCGAGAGAAACGCCGGGTATTGATCGGCCACCCGTGCCGGCAAACCGACCTTGTCCAGGTAGCGCCGGGCGCGATCCTCTGCGTCCTTCTTGCTGACGCCCAGCACCCGGCGTGGGGCCATGGTGATGTTCTCGAGCACGGTCATGTGGCTCCACAGGTTGAAGTGCTGGAACACCATCGCCAGGCGGGTGCGGATGCGTTGCAGTTCATTGGCGTCGGCCACGCGCATGCCGTGGCGGTCATGGACCATTTGAATCGGCTGGTTGTCCAGGCTCATGGCGCCGTCATTGGGCGTTTCCAGGAAGTTGATGCAACGCAGAAAGGTGCTCTTGCCCGAACCACTGGCGCCAATCAGGCTGATCACATCGCCGGTCTTGGCGTTTAGCGAAACGCCCTTGAGGACTTCATGGTTGCCATAACTTTTGTGCAGGTTTTCAACGGTCAGTTTGTACATGAACAAGCATCCTGAATTAGTGAGCCGGGCCGAGGAAAGACAACCAACGGCGTTCAGCCAGGCGGAACAGGCCGACCAGAGAGAAAGTGACTGCCAGGTAGATCAACGCGGCGATGCCGAACGACTGGAAGGTCAGGAAGGTCGCCGAGTTGGCGTCCCGTGCGACTTTCAGGATGTCCGGGAT
>NZ_JBFUIC010000704.1:0-894 GCF_056402075.1 Pseudomonas sp. P4_C3 | reverse complement strand
GCAGTACACCGGTTTGCCAGCGGCAAGCGCGGCCATGGCCATCGGGTAGTGCAGGTGGTTGGGGGTGGTGATGGCGATCAGGTGGACCTTGGGGTCGTCGATCAATTGCTGCCAGTCGCCATAAGCCTGCTCAAAGCCCCAGGCAGTGGCGCATGCCCGGGCACGAACGGGATCGGCGTCGGCCAGGGCGGCGAGGCGAAGCGTGAAGGGCAGTTCGAATGCTGCGCTGACGTTGCGAAAGGCCAGGGCATGGGCACGACCCATGAAACCCGTGCCGATGAGTCCGATTCCGAGTTCGCGCATGACAGGATCCTTTGGTTTTTGTTTTCAGGAAACCCGTTTATAGAATAAAAATTCCTTTTCATCAATTATGGAATAAATATTTACATGTGGCCGCTGAGCGCTCGCGTGCAAGTGTGGGAGTTTTTCGCTGCGCGCGGCGCCGTAACGCCAGTGTCTCGGTCAGTCTTCGAACCCGACCTGCTCGTGAATCTCATCGACTTTCAATTCCAGTCGATAAGCCACGGCGATAAACAGCGCCTGACACAGGCACAAGGTCGCACTCAACGAGCGGAAGGCAAACGAGCTGCCTTCGTTGACCAGCAGCACGGTGTTGGCGCGCTTGGCCAAAGGCGAAAGGTTACTGTCGGTGATGATCAGGGTTTTCGCCTGATGATGCTGGGCGATGCGCAGGCAGTGCTGGGTTTCCTTGCCGTACGGCGTGAAGCTGATGGCGATCACCAGGTCATTGGCGCGCACGCTGCGCATCTGCTCGCGGTAACTGCCGCCGAGCCCCGATACCAGGTGGATGCGCTTGTTGGTGTGTTGCAGGTTGTAGACCAGGTAATCGGCCACCGCGAACGAGCGGCGTACCCCGACCACGTAGATGTTGTC
>NZ_JBFUIC010000703.1:0-899 GCF_056402075.1 Pseudomonas sp. P4_C3 | reverse complement strand
GCCTGCATCTTTGGTCACTGCTTCCAGAACCATGGCAGGAGCACCGTCAACTACAGCCTTGGCTTCTTTCAGGCCCAGACCGGTCAGTTCACGTACTGCCTTGATCACGTTAACTTTCTTCTCGCCAGCTTCCAGCAGCATGACGTTGAATTCAGTTTGCTCTTCAACAACAGCGGCAGCAGCGGCAGGACCTGCCGAAGCAGCAGCAGCGGTAACGCCGAATTTTTCTTCGAAAGCTTTGATCAGCTCAACAACTTCCATTACGGACATGTTGCCAACTGCTTCAAGGATATCGTTCTGAGAGATAGACATGAATCTAATTCCTGATATTGGGGACGGCCTACGCGACCATCGAAAAAAACAAAAAACGCGAGAAGTTGACGAGCCTTAGGCTGCAGCAGCTTCTTTCTGGTCGCGAATTGCCGCCAGAGTACGAGCCAATTTGCTGGTAGCGCCTTGAATCACGCTCATCAGCTGAGAAATTGCTTCGTCACGGGTCGGCAGAGTTGCCAGTACGTCGATTTGGTTAGCTGCGAGGAACTTGCCCTCGAACGCAGCTGCCTTGATCTCGAACTTGTCCTGACCCTTTGCGAATTCCTTGAAGATCCGGGCAGCAGCGCCTGGATGTTCTTTGGAGAACGCAATCAGGGTAGGGCCAGTGAACACGTCGTTGAGGACACTGAATTCAGTGTCAGCAACAGCGCGCTTGAGCAGGGTGTTACGTACAACACGTACGTAAACGCCAGCTTCACGAGCCTCTTTACGGAGTCCGGTCATCGCGCCTACTGTTACGCCACGGGCATCAGCCACGACAGCGGACAGAGCGACTTTGGCAGCCTCGTTGACTTCAGCGACGATGGCCTTCTTGTCTTCGAGTTTAATTGCCACGGGTTTAACTC
>NZ_JBFUIC010000702.1:0-901 GCF_056402075.1 Pseudomonas sp. P4_C3 | reverse complement strand
CCACCGAGAAGATGATCGTGACCAACACCCCCGGTACGTTTCCGATGCCAAACAGCATGACGACGGGTACCAGATAGACGAACGCTGGCAGCGTTTGCATCGCGTCCAATACCGGGCGAAGAAGCATTTCCAATCGGTCACTGCGGGCGCACAGGACTCCCAACGGTATGCCAATAATCGCGCAGAAGAACAGTGAAGTGAGCACCAGCGCGAGGGTTATCATCGCGTCATTCCACACGCCGATCACCCCTAAAAGGGAGAGGGTAACGAAGCAGAGGATGCCTATTTTTTTTCCTCCCACCTGCCAGCCGAATAGCGTTGCAGCAATGATGAAAATCGACGGAGGAATAGACAGCAATCCATATTGAATGCCGTTCAGAACTTGATCGATTGGCCATCTTATCGAACGAAATATCTCGCGGAAATTTTGTACCAGAAAATTTAGGGCGACCTCTACCCATTGGCCCAAGGGGACGTTGATGGATTGAAACGGGTCTAGAAGACTGAATTCGTTCATGCTAATCACCTGAATGTCTGAGCCTGGCAAGCCAACAAATAGAGACTATTAGTGACGGCTCATTGTCTGGAGCAGTAGGCTCTTGGAAATCGTGCCTTTGAAAACACCCTGGCGATCCAGCACGGCAACCGGGTTAACGGCATTGGCGACGATGTGAAAGACGTCATGAAGTGGAGCGTCAGCCTGCAGCGTAGGTGTGGACTGGTCCTTGGCGTAAGGGTGCTCAGCACAGATCTTGGCAACATCGCCAGCCTTCAGAATCTTCGAGGCATCGAAACCTTTGAAGAACGCTTTGACGTAATCATTCACCGGGTTGCAAAGCAGCTCTTGTGGAGTACCGATCTGTATCACGCGGCCACCTTCCATGATCGCAATGCGATGGCC
>NZ_JBFUIC010000701.1:0-904 GCF_056402075.1 Pseudomonas sp. P4_C3 | reverse complement strand
GCGCAGATGATCATGAATAAAGTGCTGGCAGTTCCATAAGAGAACTGGGGGGATGGAGTCCGTGTCCACGTCTGTAAATAAACCAAGAACACGTTACATTAAGTGGCTATGGATTCCGTTGCTACCGCTATTACTGCCCCTGCTGGTGCTTTTGCTGATTGTCCTCTGGCGAATTATTGTGTTGCCTACCGCAATCGTCCATTACTCCAAGAACGGCGTTGACGAACTGCGGTTCATCTGGAATGTGCAACACCGGATTTACAAAGGAGGCCTCCCTCCAGGCGGCAGCACACGAGATCATGGGTTCTTGTTTCCAGATGAGAAGTTTTTCATGGAGGTCTCTTGGTGGAACGATAAAGATCTCCGACACTGCGTAAATATCACCCCGACATGGTCCAATACGCACATCTACCTCGATGCCAATGGCGATATTGATCGCAGCGAAGGCAGCGGCACGGATTCGCATCGACTAAAACAATGCATCACTGATACAGCGAGCCCATGAAGAGCCAAGGGATCAAAGCGATATGCAGTGCGATTCTGGGAGATGGAGCTCGTGTCCATTCCTGCAAATAAACCTCGGTTCCGTTACATTCGGTGGCTATGGATTCCGTTGATACCGCTATTGCTGCCATTGCTGGTTCTTCTGCTGATCGCCCTCTGGCAAATTATTGTGCTGCCCGCCGCGACAGTTCATTACTCCAAGAATGGCGAAGACGAATTGCGGTTCATCTGGAATGTACAACACCGGATATATAAAGGTGGCATGCCCCCTGGCAGCAGCACACGCGATCATGGTTTTTTGTTTCCTGATGAGAAGTTTTTCATGGAGATTTCCTGGTGGAGCAAGAACATTCGTGCGCATTGCATCAACATAACCCCGACGTGGGCCAACACGCATATC
>NZ_JBFUIC010000700.1:0-906 GCF_056402075.1 Pseudomonas sp. P4_C3 | reverse complement strand
CTTCATACTCAGCATATAATTCATCCAATCGATCTTGATCGAATCCAAGAATTTTTCCACTCAGTATGATTGCAAATAATTCCGACAGGAACTGAACATCGGCCATTCGCTTAGTTCTTGCAGTCGTAACAACCCCGGTTGCTTTCCACTCGACTTTCGCAGCTTCGACCTCAACAAAATTTATGAACCATCCGTCATACTTCGCGTGCCTTAATTCTTGCGCGGTCAGCTTTCTAGAATTACGGTTGATACGCTCGAATATATTCCTGATAGCTGAGTCACTCACATCTGGAAGCATTTCAACAATGAGAACATAATTCCAGAAAAGTTCTTTTGTACTTTTACCGAGGTCTTTCCATCGCAGCTTTTGGATATTTATATCGGAAAAATCGTCCGGAATTCTGACTTTATTATTGGTAAAATCCAATATCGTCTGCAGCCGCTGCTTTCCATCGACGACATGATATGTAGCTTTGCCTTCACCATCTAACGTTTTATGAAGAAAATTTGGCGGCGCAGGATAATTGTTTAATATAGTGTCTATGAAGAACCTCTGATCTCTAGGAGACCATACGCTGCGCCGCTGATAAGGAGGAGTTAAATTAAGAAGCCCTCTGCTGTGAATATCCAAAAACCAACTAATATCTTGCGTAGTGAGAGTTCGATTCATAAGTGCCAACTTTATATTTTAATAGTTAAATTTTTTACATTTTTGATTTTTTAGCTGATTTGTTCCATTGCTGCCCACCTGCTCGGTAGAGCACCCCATCACCATACAACACTCGCGCGTCTTATTCCGCCAACTCTGAAGGCGTCGTGGGGTGTACGCAACGTTTGCTGCGGCATCGAGATGTTACCCGTTTGCCCCTAGTGTACTGATTGCGAAATAAGTTACCCATGATAAAC
>NZ_JBFUIC010000699.1:0-906 GCF_056402075.1 Pseudomonas sp. P4_C3 | reverse complement strand
GCCGATATCAAGCGCGAAGTCGGTTCCGATGCCTACGTCGGCGGCCTGCTGGACATGCAGGGCGGCCACATTCACCCGCTGAACCTGGCACTCGGTGAAGCCTCGGCGATCATCGGCCTGGGCGGCAAGATCTACGAGCAATCGGCGGCGGTGGAAATCACCTACGGCGAGCCAATCACCGTGCGCACCGCCAAAGGTGTGGTGAGGGCCAAGTACCTGCTGATCGCCGGTAACGCCTACCTGCCGCAAGGCCTCGACAACCGCGTGACCAGCAAGAGCATGCCGTGCGGTTCGCAGATCGTCGTCACCGAGCCGTTGTCGGAAAAGCAGGCCCGCAGCCTGATCAAGAACAACTACTGCGTCGAAGACTGCAACTACCTGCTCGACTACTACCGCCTGACCGCCGACAACCGCCTGCTGTACGGCGGTGGCGTGGTCTACGGTGCGCGCGAACCGGACGACATCGAACAACTGATCCGCCCGAAAATCCTCAAGACCTTCCCGCAATTGAAGGACGTGAGGATCGACTACCGCTGGACCGGCAACTTCCTGCTGACCATGTCGCGCATGCCGCAATTCGGTCGTATCGAGAAAAACGCCTATTACATGCAGGGCTACAGCGGTCACGGCGTTACCTGCTCGCACCTGGCCGGCAAACTGATCTCGGAAATGATCCGTGGCGACGCCGAGCGTTTCGACGCGTTTGCATCCTTGCCGCACATGCCGATGATCGGCGGGCGCACCTTCTCGGCGCCATTGACCGCCCTCGGCGCCGTGTACTACTCGCTGCGCGACCGTTTCGGCATCTAAGCTTTACCTCGCCGGTGGCTTCTGCCCAAAGGGTGCTGCCGGCTTTTTAACACCTGAAACACCACGGTCCTTTGTGGGAGCGAGCTTGCTCGCGAT
>NZ_JBFUIC010000698.1:0-914 GCF_056402075.1 Pseudomonas sp. P4_C3 | reverse complement strand
GGACAGTTCCGGCGTCTCCAGCGCGTGTTTCATCACCGCTTGGGCGACTGCTTTGGCTTCGTCCTTGTTGGTCCGTGTGCGACCACGGTCATACAGTGCCTGCGGTAGGTAATCAAAGCTCACGCCCTTGGCGTGCGGGTGCTGACCAGCAGAAGGGAATACCACCAGCTTGCTGTCGTAGAACTCCACGTTGGAAACAGCGATGAGTGATTCGTGTCGGCTGCGGTAGTGCCAGCGCAGGTAGCGTTCCTGGCTGCCCGCCGCCTTGAACAGGCTGAGAATGCTTTCGATGTCGGCGGTGGATTCGTTGTCGTCATCAGCGACGATGTCGCGGCTGAACAAATCGCTAGGCGGCATCTGCCGGGTGTCCCCCACCACGACCACTTGCTTGCCACGTAAAATCGCGCCAAACGCATCGACGGCCTTGACCTGAGAAGCTTCGTCGAACACCACCACATCGAACGCCAACTTGCCTGGAGGCAGGAAGTTGGCGATAGACATGGGGCTCATCATGAACACCGGTTTGATTTGCTGAATCGCCCGCCCGGCCTTGTCGATCAGTTGACGGATCGGAATGTGCCGACGCTTCTTATTCAGCTCTGCGCGCAAAATTGCCATTTCACCCGGCTGGTTCACATTGGGCATATGTTCCCACACCTGCCGCGCCAGAAACGTTTGCGCATGGCTCAACGAGGCGGTGTCGAGGGCTTTGAACCTGGCGATCTGATGCTCGTGCTTGATGCGGTCAAATTGCTGCAGCGCTGGCTTTTCGGCGTAGACCTTCTGCACCAACCCCGAATACCAGGAAAAATCTAGGATAGATGGCAACTGATCGGGAGTGTCGCTACGCAGGGCAATATTCAGCAACTCATCCAGTTGGGCCTGATGCACTTCGCCCGACAACACGTTAAAGC
>NZ_JBFUIC010000697.1:0-916 GCF_056402075.1 Pseudomonas sp. P4_C3 | reverse complement strand
GGACATGCCGAATGTCGAGAAGGTGCAAGCGGGCTACAAGGTCCAGCCGCTGTCCGCCTTCCTCCATCAACCCGCGCCGCCCACTGCGCCGAAGATTGATTTCGTGCCGGCTACGACGGAAGGCATCAAGGCCAACTTCTTCGAGTACCTGTCGGCCGCGATGGAGTATGTGCCGCCATCGGCTGACGACAAGGAGATTCGGGCGAAGCTGGCCAGCATCGGCGTAGGCCCCGGTCGGAGCTTCGAATTCAAGGACCTCTCGCTCGAGCACAAGGCCGTGGTCCTGCTCGGGATGAAGGCCGGTGACGAGAAGGTCGACAAGTTCCTCGCGAGCGGGACGAAGATAATCAAYGGCTGGAACGTAGGCGCGTACTTCGGCGACCAAACGTTCTACAAGGCCGACTGGCTGAAGCGTGCCGGTGCCGCGAAAGGCGGCCTCTACGGTAACGACGCCGTCGAGGCGATGTATCCCAACACGCGCACCGACGGCACCGGCCAGACGTTGGATACCAGCAAGCGCAAGTACACGCTGACTTTCCCGGCCGGCAAACTGCCGCCAGTCAATGCCTTCTGGTCGGTGACCATGTACGACGGCAAGAGCCAGCTGCTGATCAAGAATCCGCTCAACCGTTACCTGATCAACTCGCCGATGCTGTCGGCGATGAAGAAAAACACGGATGGTTCACTGACGCTGTACATCCAGAAAGACTCCCCCGGCAAGGCCAAGGAGGCAAACTGGTTGCCCGCGCCTGACGACACGGTCTTTCTGGTAATGCGCCTCTACTGGCCGAAGACCGCACCGCCTTCGATTCTTCCCGCCGGCGAAGGCAGCTGGCAGCCACCGGCGTTGGTGGTATCGAAGTAGTGCGACCCATTGCTGACACCCGCCGTGGGCAGGTGTCGGCCAGTCCTGCGT
>NZ_JBFUIC010000696.1:0-919 GCF_056402075.1 Pseudomonas sp. P4_C3 | reverse complement strand
GGCGATTGGATTGGTYGATATACCATAACAATAGTTGACCGCTTTTCTAGGAGAAGCGGATAATGCGCGTCATCACGCAATATGACGGCGTAACGCCGGGAGATAGTCAGCATGAGCGTCGAATCCTTCACCCCCACGGCTTTGCAATTCACCCACGGTGCCGCGCACAAGGTGAAGAGCCTGGTCGATGAAGAGGGGAATGATCGCTTGAAGCTGCGCGTATTCGTTACGGGCGGCGGTTGTTCAGGTTTTCAGTACGGCTTCACCTTCGATGAAGAAGTGGCCGATGACGACACCATCGTCGAGCGCGAAGGTGTGAGTCTGGTTGTCGATCCGATGAGCTTTCAGTACCTGGCAGGTGCCGAGGTGGACTACCAGGAAGGTCTGGAAGGTTCGCGTTTCGTCATCAAGAACCCGAATGCGACCACCACTTGTGGCTGCGGTTCTTCGTTCTCGATCTGATCAGCGCGCCTGCATTACAAAGCGCCGCATGGCCTCAGGGCCCTGCGGCGTTTTACTGTGTGGAGAATTTATGCGGGGTAGATGGCGCCCAGTACGCGCAAGCCGCGGGCACCGGTAACGCTCGGGCGGTTGGCCGCAATACCTTCGAGGCAGCAATGAGCCAGCCACGCGAAGGCCATGGCTTCGACCCAGTCGGGGTCTACGCCGTAAGTGGCAGTGCTGCTGACACTGGCGTTTGGCAATAGGCTGGCCAGGCGGTTCATCAACGCGGTGTTGTGGGCGCCGCCGCCGCAGACCAGTAGTTCCTGCGTGTCTGCCTGGGCGCTTTGCAGTGATTCGATGATGGTCAGCGCGGTCAGCTCAAGCAGCGTCGCCTGAACATCTTCGGCGGCGAAGGCTGGCAGTTGTGCCAGGTGCTGTGTCAGCCAAGGTAGGTTGAATACTTCCCGTCCGGTAC
>NZ_JBFUIC010000695.1:0-921 GCF_056402075.1 Pseudomonas sp. P4_C3 | reverse complement strand
CCGAGGGACAGACCGCGGGAGGCCAGAACGTCCTTGATTTCAGTCAAGGATTTCTTGCCCAGGTTCGGAGTCTTCAACAGYTCTACTTCGGTACGCTGAATCAGGTCGCCGATGTAGTARATGTTTTCCGCCTTAAGGCAGTTAGCCGAACGTACAGTCAGTTCCAGATCGTCAACCGGGCGAAGCAGGATCGGATCGATCTCGTCTTCCTGCTCGACAACCACTGGCTCACTGTCACCCTTGAGGTCGACGAACGCAGCCAACTGCTGTTGCAGGATGGTTGCAGCGCGGCGAATTGCCTCTTCAGGATCCAGAGTACCGTTGGTTTCCAGATCAATAACCAGCTTGTCCAGGTTAGTACGCTGCTCGACACGGGCGTTTTCCACCACGTATGCGATACGGCGAACCGGGCTGAACGAAGAGTCAAGCTGCAAGCGACCGATGCTGCGGCTTTCGTCTTCATCGCTCTGACGCGAATCTGCCGGTTCATAACCACGACCACGAGCTACTACGAGCTTCATGTTCAGGGCGCCGTTAGACGCCAGGTTAGCGATTACGTGATCGGGATTAACGATCTCGACATCATGATCCAGCTGAATATCGGCAGCGGTAACCACCCCCGAACCCTTCTTCGACAAGGTCAGCGTAACTTCGTCACGACCGTGCAGCTTGATAGCCAGACCTTTAAGGTTCAACAGGATTTCAATGACGTCTTCCTGTACACCTTCGATGGCGCTGTACTCGTGGAGCACACCGTCAATCTCGGCCTCGACTACTGCACAGCCGGGCATTGAGGACAACAGGATGCGGCGCAGCGCGTTGCCCAGSGTRTGGCCAAAGCCACGCTCGAGAGGCTCGAGAGTGATCTTGGCGCGGGTTGGACTGACAACCTGCACATCAATGTGGCGGGGTGTCAGGAAC
>NZ_JBFUIC010000694.1:0-923 GCF_056402075.1 Pseudomonas sp. P4_C3 | reverse complement strand
GACGCCAGCAGATCAATTCCTGGGGAGGTGTTCAGGCCCCAGTAATTCACAGATGAAATCGATAAAAGCATTCACGCGTTTGGAGCCGCGATGATTGGGAAGATACAGCGCGGAAATGGCCGAACTTGCATCGTTGGGATTGATCACAAAAGACTCGAACAACGACGTCAAGTTGCCGCTGTCGATATCATCGTCGACAAGCCAATCAGGTAACAGCGCCACCCCACCGCCGGACAGTACAACTTCGCGCAAAACCTCCGCATTGTTGCTTTTGAAGCGGCCTTCAATGGGTACTCGCGTCTCCTCACCGTCCTTTTGGAACGTCCAAACCTGCTGCTTTGACCCGTAACTGAAGCGCATGCACTCGTGCTGCAGCAAGTCCAGAGGCTGTTCGGGAAAGCCATGCGTATTCAAGTACGCGGCGCTGGCAACCGCCCGACGCCGAAAATGACCGATGGTACGACTGACCACACCATCCATCGCTGCTGCCGATCCCAACCGTATCGATAGGTCAACGCGCTCGCCGAGCAATTCGACGATGTCGTCAGAAAGTGTCATGTCCAACACCAACTGCGGGTAACGCTTCAACAGCGAGGCGATATGCGGAGCAATGAGACGACGTCCAAGCGCCACCGGCACAGAAATACGCAGATGCCCTGCAGGGACTTCCCCACGGTCAGTGACTGAGGCATCCGCTTCGGCCACAGCGTTGAGCACCTCCCGCGCTTTCAAATAGTAGGCGGCACCGGCATCTGACAATGAGATTTGACGGGTGGAGCGGTTAAGCAGGACAGCGCCCAGTTCAGCCTCAAGCCCATCGATCATCCGAGTTACAGATGACGTAGCCATGCCTAATTGTCGTGCGGCAGAAGAAAAACCCTTCGAATCCACCGCCTGGACGAACATTTTCAATGCGAGCAGCT
>NZ_JBFUIC010000693.1:0-927 GCF_056402075.1 Pseudomonas sp. P4_C3 | reverse complement strand
GCCGGTCGGCCAGTTTCAGCAGGGACAGCGCTTTCAAAACCCAAGGTGATCAGGTCGAGTTCATCCACGAAGACATCGACAACGCGCACCGGATTAGTGTCGCTGACGTAATCGTCCAGGCTCTCGGGGAGCAGGGTCCTTTGACCTCGGTGTTCACCTTGAATGAAGCGTTTCATGGGCAGCCCTTGCGATGAAATCCGGGGCAATCATAGCAAGGGTTGGCTTTGGCGTTTTGACACACTCTGGGCCGGGGGCGGCTACCGCGGCATCCTTGCCGCGGTGCCCCCTACGCAACGCCTGCGTTCGGCCTCTGGGAAAGGGGCGGCAGATCAAGATCAAGATCAAAAGCCAAAGCCACGGCAACGGCAACGGCAACGGCAACGGCAACAGCAACAGCAACAGCAACAGCAACGGCAACGGCAACGGCAACGGCAACAGCAACAGCAACAGCAACAGCAACAGCAACAGCAACAGCAACAGCAACAGCAACAGCAACAGCAACAGCAACAGCAACAGCAACAGCAACAGCAACAGCAACAGCAACAGCAACAGCAACAGCAACAGCAACGGCAAGATCAACAGCTTCGCGAGCAGGCTCGCTCCCACACTTGGACTGGGTACATTCGGGGAAGATGGGCCGGCTGACAGGTCGCCATCGCAGGCAAGCCAGCTCCCACAAAAATTCAGACATATCCGCTCTGCTTTTCACCACGCAACAGGCCGAGCGTTAGCTCGCCTGCAGCTTTTGATCTTGACGCACCGCCCCCTCGTGAGGCCGAGTGGAGGTTCTGCGCAGTGGGCAACCCGGCATGGATGCCGGGTTAGCCGCGCACGGCCATGGATGGCCGATCGCGGCGGGCCCACGGAGCAGGACCGGAGCGAGGGCATGCCGAGCCTAGGCGAGGCACCGAACGAAAGGGGCAGAAG
>NZ_JBFUIC010000692.1:0-935 GCF_056402075.1 Pseudomonas sp. P4_C3 | reverse complement strand
GAAGGTGCGCTGGCATCGGCACTGGGCGAGTTTATCGAGCGACTGAACTGCAACTTCTTCTACAACGATCAGTTCTGGGGCGAGGACATCGCCAACGCGGCGTTTGTGCATTACCCGGACGAGCGCTGGTTCAAGCCTGGCCCGAAGGACGAACTGCCGACTGAAATCCTCGACGAGTACTGCCTGAAGGTTTACGACCGGGATGGCGAGCTGCGTGGCTCGCATCTGTACGACACCAACTCCGGCAACACCCAGCGTGGCATTTGTTCACTGCCGTTTGTGCGCCAGTCGGACAATGAGGTGGTGTACTTCCCGTCCAACCTGATCGAAAACCTGTTCCTGAGTAATGGCATGAGCGCTGGCAACACCCTGGCCGAAGCTCAGGTGCAGTGCCTGTCGGAGATCTTCGAGCGCGCGGTCAAGCGCGAAATCCTCGAAGGCGAAATGGCCCTGCCGGATGTGCCGCAGCAAGTGCTGGCGAAGTACCCGGGCATTCTGGCCGGTATCCAGGCCCTGGAAGAACAGGGCTTCCCGGTGCTGGTCAAGGATGCATCGCTGGGCGGGGAGTTCCCGGTGATGTGCGTGACCTTGATGAACCCGCGTACCGGTGGCGTGTTTGCCTCGTTCGGCGCGCACCCAAGCCTGGAAGTGGCGCTGGAGCGCAGCCTGACGGAACTGCTGCAAGGTCGCAGTTTCGAAGGCCTGAACGATCTGCCTCAGCCGACCTTCGAAGGTCAGGCAGTGACTGAGCCGAACAACTTTGTCGAGCACTTTATCGATTCCAGCGGTGTGGTCTCGTGGCGCTTCTTCAGTGCCAAACCGGATTTCGAATTCGTTGAGTGGGATTTCTCCGGTCAAGGCGAAAACTCCAATGTCGACGAGGCCGCGACCTTGTTCGGCATTCTCGAAGACATGGGCAAAGAAGTGTACATGGC
>NZ_JBFUIC010000691.1:0-947 GCF_056402075.1 Pseudomonas sp. P4_C3 | reverse complement strand
CGGTGACCTTGCTCGAAGCCGGGCCGCGCCTGGCAGGTCGTGTCCTGCCTGAGCGATTGTCCAGTGTCCTGCTGCAATTGCATCGCCGCCAGGGCGTGGACGTCCGGCTGAGCGTGGCCATCGAAACGGTGCTGGGCGCCACTCGCGCCGAGGCGGTGCAACTGGTCAACGGCCAGTTGTTGCCCTGTGACCTGATCGTGGTGGGCATCGGCATGCAACCCAACACCGAGTTGGCCATGGCCGCCGGGTTGGAGGTGGGTCAGGGCATTCGTGTCGATGCGCAGCTGCGCACCAGTGCGCCGGACATCTTTGCGGCAGGCGACGTCTGTGAATTTCGTCTGCACCCGCAAGGGGGGTTCCAGCGTCAGGAAACCTGGCGCAACGCCGAAACCCAGGGCCATCACGCCGCTTTGAACCTGCTGGGGGGCGAACAGCCCTTCGCCGTCATTCCCGGTTTTTGGTCCGATCAGTACGACTGGGGGCTGCAAACCGTGGGCGTCATCGTCAACACCGAACCGACGGTGAGCCGGACAACCCCGGGTGGAGGTTTCCTGTTGTTCTACCTCGATGCCGAACAACGTCTGCTAGGAGCTTGCGGCTGGGGGCAGGGCAATAGCGTCGCCAGGGACATCAAGTTGTGCGAACGGCTGATCACCCACCATAACCCCCTCTCGGTGGTCGCTTTAGCCGATGCCGATGTATCGCTCAAACAATTGTTGAGGAACTGACATGCGCGAATTCCTGGTGTTTCAGTCCTTGTGGGCCATGCAAGATCACCGTGGCCAATGCGACCTTTCCATTGAAGCGCAACTGGAGCAAATCGCCGCCGCTGGTTTTGACGGCATCACCGACCATTTCTGGAAGGCGCCACAGGCTGCACGTCTGAGCGCTGCTGCCAAGGCGCAAGGCCTGCAAATCGAAGGTCAACTGTTCCCCCGGACCGTGGA
>NZ_JBFUIC010000690.1:0-948 GCF_056402075.1 Pseudomonas sp. P4_C3 | reverse complement strand
GGGGTCGATGCGGTTCATCGGCCTTGTGTGCCCACCCTGCAATCCTTGAGTGCCGCACCCGTGACTGCCGTGAAACACGGGGCTGTGCGCATGAGGATGGAAGGGCGGATGGCGTTTTATCATAGGTGCTACAGATGTTTAAGAAAGTGAACACGGCCCTGCTGGGGCTGGCTTTGTCGATGGGGATGTCATCCGTCCACGCGCAAGAGGCCAAGAAAGTCGATGTGCTGCTGATTGGCGGCGGCATCATGAGCGCGACCCTGGGTGTCTGGCTCAATGAGCTGGAACCTGGCATGTCGATGGAAATGGTCGAGCGCCTCGACGGCGTCGCCCAGGAAAGCTCCAACGGCTGGAACAACGCCGGTACCGGTCACTCCGCCCTGGCCGAGCTGAACTACACCCCGGAAGACGAGAACGGCAAGGTTTCGATCCCGAAGGCCGTTGAAATCAACGAAGCGTTCCAGATCTCCCGTCAGTTCTGGGCCTGGCAGGTTCAGCAAGGCGTGCTGAAGAACCCGCGTTCGTTCATCAACTCCACGCCGCACATGAGCTTCGTGTGGGGCGATGACAACATCAAGTTCCTGAAAAAACGCTACGAAGCCCTGCAAGCGAGCCCGCTGTTCGCCGGCATGCAGTATTCCGAAGACCCGGCTGTGATCAAGCAGTGGGTGCCGCTGATGATGGAAGGGCGTGACCCGAACCAGAAGATCGCCGCCACCTGGAGCCCGCTCGGCACCGACATGAACTTCGGCGAAATCACCCGTCAGTTCGTTGCGCACCTGCAAACCACGCCGAAGTTCGACTTGAAGCTGTCCAGCGAAGTGCAGGACATCACCAGGAACGAAGACGGCAGCTGGCGCGTCAGCTACAAGAACCTGAAAGACGGCAGCAAGACCGAAACCGACGCCAAGTTCGTGTTCATCGGCGCCGGCGGCGGTGCCCTGCACC
>NZ_JBFUIC010000689.1:0-951 GCF_056402075.1 Pseudomonas sp. P4_C3 | reverse complement strand
GCGTTCCGACGATAGCGGTGCGTCAGACGACATCCATGTCGACTGTACCGTTGTTATCGTCGGAACGCCGCCCGGAGCCGGCTCACTCCTACAAGGGTTCTGCAAAGGCCCGCGAGAATCAGCTATACCTCTATGAAACGAATAGTGTGCAGGATGCTCGAAACAAACGGGTGCAACTTACCGGGATAGAGTCAAACCATGCAGTTTCTCGAGGATAGCCACGGGTGTTCCGGGTGGAACGGCGAAATGGCCGGGCGCATTCGTGCGTTCGACTGGAGCCTGACCGAACTTGGCCCACTCGATTCATGGTCCAGGAGCCTGAGCAGCGCGGTGCAGTTGATGCTCGCGTCCTCGCTGCCGATGGTGATGCTCTGGGGGCAGCCCGGGTACATGATCTATAACGATGCTTACTCCAAGTTTGCCGGTGGGCGTCATCCGTACCTGCTGGGGTCTACGGTGGAGCTGGGTTGGCCAGAAGTCGCCGAATTCAATCGCCACGTAGTCGACACCTGCCTGGCGGGCGGCACCTTGTCCTATCGCAACAAAGAACTGGTGCTGCTGCGTGACGGGGTTCCGGAACATGTCTGGATGGACCTCTACTACAGCCCGGTGGCTGATGATGACGGACGTCCGGCCGGGGTCATGTCCATGGTGGTGGAAACCACGGAGCGGGTGATATCCGAGCACCGGCGACAAGTGGCTGAAGACGCTTATCGTGCGGATAACGAGCGGGTGCGCCTGGCATTGAACGCCGGTGCCTTGCTCGGTTCCTTTGTCTGGGACATCAAGACCAACGTGTTGTCGGGTGATGAGCGATTCGCTCGCACGTTCTCTTATCCACCCGGGCAAGACTTGGGCAATCTGTCACAGGCAACGTGTTGTCGGGTGATGAGCGATTCGCTCGCACGTTCTCTTATCCACCCGGGCAAGACTTGGGCAATCTGTCACAGG
>NZ_JBFUIC010000688.1:0-952 GCF_056402075.1 Pseudomonas sp. P4_C3 | reverse complement strand
CGGTGCTCTCAGGTTTTTCGCGAGCAAGCTCGCTCCTACAGGCTCTTCCAAGTGACCCGCCGTAAGGGCGGAACCCTAAGTGGCCGTTACCGCAGCAATGAATATGTACACCAGGAAGAAAATGCTCGGCCGTCAGTTGCCATCGCTGGCAAGTCGGATCGCCGCACCGCAGCTTCTACAGGTATCGGTGTTCCCCGGAATTCCGTGAAGAACCAAATAAAAGCCCCTGAATCGAGAGATTCAGGGGCTTTCGTTTGACCGGATACTCGTCTTGACTGATCAAGCCCAATGCCTGCTATTGGCTGTGGAYTCAACCGGTCGATGCAACAGATTGGCTAAATCGTTCAGCGGTCGTTTCGTTGTTTGTTATGGCATGTCATAGCTCAACGAGCTGCAAACATCCCTGTTGACAGGCTGTAAGAATCTCTTGCGCCAATTGATCATCGGCCACAGCTCGAGCTAGTGCCAAGCCACCAATCATCCCTACGGCAATTTGCAAAGCATGCTGGCGTGTATCCGCCTCTGTCGTCGATTTCAGTCCGGACTCCAGACGTGTGATGAAAGCTGCGAGCACTTGGGTGTAGCTTTCCTGGATGGCTCCGTCCTGCCGAGCAGCATCATTGACCATGAAGGCTAACGGACAGTGCATACGGCTTGCATCCCGATGGTCCATGCGGAGATAGTCTTTCACTACCTGCTGCAAACCATCTTTACCAGCCTCTTCCAGTATCGCGCCCCCCGCGTTCGCGGCATTTCTAATAGCTTCGGTGTAAAGCTCCGTTTTGGATGCGAAGTGACTATAGAAGGCCCCTCGGGTCAATCCCGCACTCTCCATAATTGAGTCGATACTGACTTTTTCGAAACCTTCCAGTGCGAAGAGTCGCGCTGCGCTATCCAGAATCATCTGTCGAGTGGTTGCGCGCTGTGTAGCAGGCCAGGGCATGCGTCTTCT
>NZ_JBFUIC010000687.1:0-962 GCF_056402075.1 Pseudomonas sp. P4_C3 | reverse complement strand
GACCTGACCCTTGTCCTGCACAGCCCTCCTGCGTCGCAGGATCTGGAAATGTTGGAGTCGAAACGGCGCACGCTGGAAAGTCAGCATTCCGAAGTCATCAAGATCGATTTCGACATCGGTAGTCGTTCTGAAGTATTGGCGGCTGACAAACGATTGAGCTGGGGGTATTGGCTCAAGCATCACTGTCGTTGCTTGTGGGGGAATGATCTGACTAAGCGCTTCGACCGGTTCAAGCCGTCGCGTGATATCGCCATTGCCGTGAATGGTGACTTCGAATCTGTACTGACCCGGTATGCCGATCTTATCGATCAGGCGGCGACATCGACGCAATCGCTACGCTTGCAACGCGAAGCCTCGCGCAAGCTCATCTGCTCAACTCAAGTACTTCGCTCTGAACAGGACCTGATGTGGCCGCAAACACTGGAAGAGCATGTCGAGCTGTTTGTTCAGCATTACCCGTGTATGAGAATGCAGATCTCTTTTTTCTTGTCCCAGGCAAGGAACCCGTACGCTAAGCCAAAAGAGTTTACGACTCAGCTGCATAATTTTTTGACCTGGATGGCTTCAGAAACCGGTTAGGTCCGCTTTGGGTCGACTCCGACCTGTGACGGCCGGCGACAGTCGACCCAATAGGGTTGTCCACAACACCCCATCAATTGGGCCGCTGAGCGGCCGCCCTTAATGATGTGGGTGTACAGTCAAAGACACCAGTTTGAGCACAACGGGGCGAACGACGAGTATGCACAGGAATGCCACTGGCATAGCCAATTTATAGGCGTGCAGCGCATTACTTAGGTAATCAATCTCAATACCGGAGTTTGCCGCAGTGATCACGAGTGACATCAAGAACGCCATAATTGTGGCCATATACAGCGCGAAAACATAAGGAGTAGCGCGAGCCGAGAGCTTACGCTGGTTGAAAAATAGTGCTTTAGAGGATGCTTTGGGATTCATATCAGATC
>NZ_JBFUIC010000686.1:0-969 GCF_056402075.1 Pseudomonas sp. P4_C3 | reverse complement strand
CCTTTGTTCGATGAGTGACTTTGATTGGCGGCCAAAACGGCTGACCATCAGGGGCCACGAGTTCCTCGACACCATTCGAGATCGTGAGGTTTGGCGTCTGACCAAAGCCGGCGCAGAAAAAGCTGGCGGGGTGAGCCTGGCGGTGATGCTGGAAATAGGCAAGGCCTACGGCAAACAAGTGCTCAAGGATCGTCTGGGTATCGATCTGCCATGATCGGACTTCTCCTTATGGGCTCGGTCACGGCGCCAGTCCCGGCGCTGGTCAGTCATGCCGGTGAGCGCGCCGGCGTGCGTTCTTTGGAGTTTTTTACCGCCAATATCGCAATCCCCACATAAGACGCGGCTACCCACTCATGGCAACGATCTGGAGCCGCAGTAAGCGCTGCTGGCGAGCTTGTATCTGTCACGACTGACCGGAAATGGCCGATTTCTGCCAGGAGCCACCGGCAGAAATTGACCCAATATAGCCCTTCGTTAAGGGCTGATATCGGCCAAAAGCGGACTGTTCCGCAGTGTCTTAGCAGGCCTCCGTTGAGGCTTGGAGGTGTCTACGAAATGTGGGGCGATTCAAAAAGCCATGTCGACTGGGCTTCTTCGTCATTTCAGTTGCTTTCAATACGTAGCCAAACACTCTGCACTACATGGCTCGCCCGTTGTGTTAATGCCTCAGCAGATGACAATGAGAACATGGAGGAGAGTTTTACCGGCCGCAGCTGAGTGCGGCCAGTCGCTGTGCGGTACCAATCAGGTGAAAGGAAGCATCATCGTGATTGGAGAAATTTGCGGGCAGCGAAGAAATCCGGCCTTTTCGTAAAGCCCCACCAACTGATCATTAAGTGGATGGACTACGAGTGCCGTTGATGCAACTTCTTCAGAGGCGGCAAGCGCACGAAGAACGGCATCCTGGATCAGGTCTAGCGACAGTCCGGTACCCTGGAGCGTCTTACACACCCCCATGCGACCCAGGAC
>NZ_JBFUIC010000685.1:0-981 GCF_056402075.1 Pseudomonas sp. P4_C3 | reverse complement strand
GCCTGGCACGGCGTGCTGGCCGATCAGGCCGCCAGCCCTCGACGCCTGGGCTGGTCCGCCCCGCGAGTCGCTTATGCGCTGGTGTTGGGCGTGGCGCTGCTGTGGGGTGCCGGGATGTTGCTGTCCTTCGTCAGCAACCGCGGGCAGATCGCCCTTGTCCAGACCGCGCTGGCGACCCTGGAACAAGCGGGCAGCGGCGACGAACAACTGCTGGCGTTCAACGAGTTGACCCGTGAACTGGGGCGCCTGGACTACCGCGCGCACCACGGCACGCCGTGGTACCAGCGGTTTGGCCTGAGCCATAACCCGGCTTTGCTCGTGGCCGTATGGCCGCGCTACGTCGAGGCCAACAATCGCCTGCTGCGCGATCCAGCGGCCACCAATCTGCAACAGCAACTCAAGGCGCTGATCCAGCTGCCACCCGCCAACCCCGAACGCGCCAAGCGTGCCCCGGCCGCCTACGCGCAGCTCAAGGCCTACCTGATGATGGCGCGCCCGGAGAAAGCCGACGCGGCTTTCCTCGCCAAGGTGCTGGTCGAGACTCAGGCGCAACACACCGACATCACGCCGGGGCTCTGGCAGGGCCTGTCACCCGGCCTCTGGCAGTTCTATGCCGAGCAACTGGCGRCCCATCCGGCCTGGCGTATCGAGGCTGACCCGACGTTGGTGGCCCAGGCCCGTCAGGTACTGCTCGKCCAGTTGGGCCAGCGCAATGSCGAAGCCAGCCTGTACCGCCGGGTGCTCGATGCGGCGGCCAATCACTACCCGGCCCTGGGCTTGCAGCAGATGGTCGGCGACWCCGACGCCCGCGCKCTGTTCGCCACCACGGCCAGCGTGCCCGGGGTGTTCACCCGCCAGGCCTGGGAGGGCCAGGTCCGCCAAGCCATCGACGAGGTGGCCGAGGCTCGCCGCGAGGAGATCGACTGGGTGCTCAGCGACAATCCCGCCAGCCTCGCCGCCGACTTGAGCCCGGAGCAACTC
>NZ_JBFUIC010000684.1:0-989 GCF_056402075.1 Pseudomonas sp. P4_C3 | reverse complement strand
CCTTTACGCAGAAATGCGAGATCATCGACTATTCTAAAATAGTGTTAACCAACACACTACACAACAACAAAATTGGGGGACACCAATATGACTACCAATAAGAAAATTACTACTAAACCCAGCTGGGATGCTAATGACATGGTGATTAAAGCAATAAAACCCGGCTGCTTGGCATTCGAGAATTTGATACAAGATCCTGCAACGCGGGGCACCCAATGCCAGGAATCTACCCTGATCTACGATTCTTTGGCATTGCGTTACAACAAGGCCGAACCGGGCGAACTGCTAATGGTAGAGCTGCCGAACAAGCCGAGTACCAGCAACTTACGCAAAACCTTCGAGAATCGCGGGATGAAGGAAGGCGACTACCGCTTGTTCCGTCCGATGCGCGACGAACGCGGTAAACCCTTCCCAAAAAACATGCGCCCTTTGGTTTTGCAGCGCCTCACCGACAAAATGATGCGGATGATTCAGCCTTCCCAGGCCATCGCTGCGCGGTTTGCCGAAGAAGCCGAAGAACGAGGGGTCTCATACAACTTCGCGCAAGGTGAAAATCCAGTAAAACCGGGGCCTGCAGAGGAGATTTCGGCAGGAAATCAAGACCTGGTTAATACTTGAAAACGTAAGGATCGATTGCGGGTGACCGCCCCAGTTGAAAGGGCGGCATTCAAGTTTAATGCCCGGCTTGTCCGGCAATTTTGCCTCTTCACTTCGGTACTAGAGACGGAGCCCCTTGGTTTTCAAGGGTGCGACCTGGAAACCAAAATGACAAAAAAGCCTCCCAGAACCACCGGGGAAAGGATGACTGCTGACAAACGCTTGGCGTTTATCCGCCGCATCGCCAAAACCCACGGTTTGTCCCACCAAGACCTCACAAAATACACCGGGTATCTGCTTGACACCGTGTCAGGCTGGTTTACCTCATGCGACTCCCTCCGCCACCGACACGTCTCAGCCAGGGCGGTCGACCGCCTGCTGCTGGAGTTGGC
>NZ_JBFUIC010000683.1:0-994 GCF_056402075.1 Pseudomonas sp. P4_C3 | reverse complement strand
GGGTTTCCACTTCGTCATCGCTGACTTCCAGGGCGACTACCTCGATGCCGGGGTAAAGCCGGTTGAACTGACGCAGCAACGGCGGCAGAAAGGTCGCCAGTACCATGGGAAAACTGGCCAGGCGAATCGTCCCGCGTTCAACACCTTTTGCGGCCTCGACGGTGCTGCGAATGGCTTCCAGTGCGCCGAGCATGGTCCGTGCCTGCTCGATGACCGGCAGGCCGATGGCTGTCGGCAATGTCTGGCGGTTTTCCCGGGTGAACAATTGAACACCGAGGTTTTCCTCGATCAATGCCAGGGCCTGGCTGGCGCCTGACTGGGTCATGCCGACCCGTTCGGCGGCCCGGGTGATGTTGCCGGTGTCTGCCACGGCCACCACCATTCGCCAGTGCATCAGGTTCATCATGGCAGTAGCTTTCCTTATGGTAGTTTTCTGAAAGATTAATTTTACCGGGGGCGCCGCGCACTATGACACTGGCGTAAATCCACAACCAGAGCCTGCCCCATGAAGCTGTATTACTCCCCCCAAGCCTGCTCGCTGGCGCCGCACATTGTGTTGCGCGAACTGGAATTGCCCTTCGAATTGATCCGCGTCGATAACGCCACCAAGAAAACCGCTGCTGGCGATGATTTCCTGGCCATCAACCCCAAGGGCTACGTGGCCGCCTTGCAACTGGAGAACGGCGAAGTGCTGACCGAAGGGCCGGCAATTCTGCAATACCTGGCTGATCTGCGGCCGCAAGCAAAACTGGCCGCTGCGCAGGAGACATTCGAGCGGGTACGGTTACAGGAATGCCTGAACTTCATCTCGACGGAGATCCACGGCGGGCTCGGTTGGCTGTTCAACGCTCGATTTCCGGAAGAGGTGAAAGCGCTGATCAAGGAGAAATTGTTCAAGCGTTTGGCCGTGTTGAACCAGACGTTGGAGCGGCAGGATTACTTGATGGCGGGCGGGTTCAGCATTGTTGATGCGTACTTGTTTACGGTGCTGCGT
>NZ_JBFUIC010000682.1:0-1000 GCF_056402075.1 Pseudomonas sp. P4_C3 | reverse complement strand
GCTCAGTACTACTATGCCCATCTCGAGAACTACTATAACCAGCAGTTTTTCGGACTGATTCACACGCTTGCGTTCTCGGACAACCAATCCCTGAAAACCGACCTGCGCTACTTCAAAACTGACTCGTCAGGTGAAAACAGCTCTGGTACATCGGGCTACAGAATCAGTGGCTACACCAAAAACGGTGATGGCGTGATCGATAACCGCACTTGGAGTGCCGCCCTGGTTTACTCCATCGGTGGTCACGCGATCACAGCGGGCTACCAAAGCGTTTCAGATGGAAGCAACTTTACCCAGCCCAATCAAGGTAGCCTCGTAGATAAAGGTGCTGGAGGCAGCAGCTTGTATCTGTATACAGATCGCCTGATGCAGAGCTTCAACCGTGCAGGGGAACGTACGTCATTCGGTCAGTACGCCTACGACTTTGCCGCCCTGGGTGTCCCTGGCCTGAAAGCCTCGGTCATGTACGTCTCCGGGGACAATATCAAGACGAGAACCGACGACAATCAGAAAGAATGGGAAAGGGATATCTTTCTGGACTACGTCGTTCAATCCGGCGCACTTAAAAACGTGGGGTTCGGTTGGCGTAATGGTAAATCCAATAGCGAAGCCGCCCGTGATCAAGATCAGAACCGCGTGTTTGTGAGCTACAGCATTCCGCTTCTCTAAGGGGGCAGTACAAACGTATCGCGCTCATTTCGAGGGGTCTGAGCTGGTCAATTCGCCTTTGCGCTGACACTTCTCGACTCTGCCGTCTGGCTCCCTGAGAACCTAGCAGGAATCCAATCTATCGGAGTTGTTTAGACGCGTGAGCCGCTGCCGTATCCGTTCAGGAATCTCCAGCGTGGCTTACACCTGAAGTAAACCGGCGGCCGGCACCGATCTGGCCGTTGGGCCTTTTACATGTCAAATAACCGCGTATGCGGTACTGCCAAATTGTGAGGAAACATCATGCGCATCGAAAACTCAGTCTTCCTAATTACTGGCGCAGGTTCTGGAC
>NZ_JBFUIC010000681.1:0-1002 GCF_056402075.1 Pseudomonas sp. P4_C3 | reverse complement strand
CGGTCGGTGAGGGTGGTCATGGAGGCCTATTCGACAGGGTTATAGGGCGATTGCGAAATGAGTGTAGAAGGGCTTTGCGGGTTCATCCGAAGTGTTTGCGCAGCGACTAATCTGTCTGTCAGGCATCGACTCGACGCCATCACCCGGAAACAGGGAGCCCCGTGTTTTCATTGCCGGTTTCACTGCTGCTGGCGTTCCTCATTGGCTGGGTGTCCCAGCGCATGGGCATGTGCCTGGTCAATGCCATGGGGCTGCTGCTCAAACGCCGGCCGACCCTGTTCGTGTCGCTGGTCAGTTGCGGTCTGTTCGGTCTGTTGCTCGCTCCGTTCTACGCTTTGTCTGGTGTCAGTCAACCGCTGTTCATCCCTGAGGTCGGCTATCTGTCACTGGTCGGTGGCGGGTTGTTGTTCGGCCTCGCGTCGGTGCTCAACGACGGATGCAGTGTCGGCACCCTCACCAAGCTCGCCAGCGGCAACCTCAACAAGGCCTTCACCATCCTCGGCTGGGTGCTGGGCATCGTGCTGTGGCATCACCTGAACATGCTGACCGAACACCGGGCGCTGCAAATGCCGATGATCACCAGCCGTCATTACTGGCTGGTCATTGGCATCGTGTTGCTGATTTTGCTGTTCCTGATCCGGATTCACGGCGACAAACACCTGGTGCTGTCGAGCCTGCTGCTGGGGGCGTTGACCAGTGCCCTCTACACCTTCGAACCGCTGTGGACGCCCAGCGTATTCTTCTACGATCTCTCGCAAAGGTTCTGGAGCCCAGGCGACACACCATTGACCACCCAGCGTGTGACGGTGTTCGCCATGCTGATGCTGGGCATGCTCTGTTACACGTTGCATCGCCGCACGTTCAACTATCAGCGGTTTGCAGCGATGACAGCGGGCAGGCATTGGCTCGCGGGCGTGTTGATGGGGACCGGTGCGTCGATGATGCTGGGTGGGAATGACTCGCAGATTTTGTTGGTGTTTCCGACGCTGACCTGGGTGGGGG
>NZ_JBFUIC010000680.1:0-1004 GCF_056402075.1 Pseudomonas sp. P4_C3 | reverse complement strand
CTGTAATGGTTCTAATATAATTTGAGTCTTCGTCGATTACGCAAAAGTCCGGGTATGCCAATACTGCTTCAGGTGACAACGCCATTCGCGAGACCATCGTCTCGATTGCAGTAGGGTGTAATCTGTCATCAGCACTTAGATAACCCAACAAATCGCCGGAACTTTGTTTCCATCCGAAATTCATGGCAGCGCTTTGTCCAGCATTTTCCTGTCTGAAATGCGAAAACTGCATAGGATGATTCTTCAGCAAATTCGGAGTGTCATCGGTTGATCCATCATCAACCACAATCAGTTCGATATTTTGATAGGTTTGTTTTTTGACGCTATCAATTGCATCCAGCAAATATCGAGCAGTATTGTACGTGGGGATGACAATAGTGACTTTCGGCAGTGTCGTCATTTTATCGTCCATGTGGATTCTCTTAGTGAAAATAGGATTGGCTGAATTTGATTGTTGATTTAAAGTTGGCAGTTGTTTTCAGGTTGAATATTCGATTTACATAATGAATCATCAGGGCTGACTGAATAATACTGCCCGAGCTATAAACGATAGCTAATCCAATTATGCCGAAATATATGAATGCCACACTTCCTCCGGCGATCATCAGTACACCGCTGACAATAGAGATTCGCATGGTAATATGTTGTTTTTGCAACATGACCAAGACCATGCCGGCGGTTCCAGCGAAGGTCTGAATAACTTGAGCGAAGCCGAGAATGATAAATAGAAAGTAAGCTTCTGAATACTCTTCYGGCCAAGCCATTGCAATAATGAGTTGACCTAAAATGGCGAATAATAGATAGCCCGTAATTGCCATTCCCGTTGCTACACCCGCACCGATACCCATCACTTTTTGCAAGTAACGTTTTTTTCGTCGAACCCACAGACGCCCAATTGATGGTGCGATGACTGTATTGACTCCTGCCAAGGGAATTATCACCAAGATAGCAAGCCGTGATGCCAGGCCATAGATTGCTACGTCAGCGGTGCTGCCAAAGAAAAC
>NZ_JBFUIC010000679.1:0-1013 GCF_056402075.1 Pseudomonas sp. P4_C3 | reverse complement strand
AGTATTCTTTTTTCTTCTTTTAATTGCGAGAAGGCTGTGATGAGGTTCTTATGGTCTTTTTGTGGATGGAATCTGCCAATATTAATAAAGACACTAGTATCTTTATCCAGGCCCAATGAGTCTCTTATAGATTTTCTATCTGCAAGGTTAAAATGGAAGAGTTGTGTGTCGATGCCGTTATGAACTGTTGAAATTCTATGGGCAGGCGCAGCCTTTAACCGTACAAAAGCATCAACCGCCTCCTGACTGACATTGGTTGTTTTTGAAGCGAGCCTGTCAGTAATTCGGTAAGCTAATGCGTGAAAGAAACCACCTTCGTTGGTGTTGTGGGCAGTGCAAATTAGTGCATTTGGAAGGCAAAATAATCGATAAATTCTAGCTAGGATATTGGCATGAAACATATGGCTGTGAATCACATCTGGTTTAAAGTTCCTAAGAGTTTTGATGATCGTATATGCGGCAACTAATTGCGACCAAGGGTTTTTTTTCATCATCAGGCTATATATTTTAATCGTTTGATCTTTTGGTGTGACTATGGTTTCACCGGTCAAGGAAATCAGGATAATCTCATCGTCTTGGCTTTTAAATTCGTCAATTAGGGCGGAAACTTGCTTTTCTGCGCCACCTAATCCAAGGCCTGTAATGATAAATGCCAATTTCAATTTTGAATTCCTTTTTTAAGTTCAATCAACCAAAAAGCATTTAATTTTATTTGAAAAGTCCAAATGATTTTCGGCATATTCTCTGATTTTTGAAGGGTGACATTGTTTGCTCTGGAGCTTGGCGTACCAATCGATTATCTTAAAAACTTCCGCTGTCTCATTATTGTTTTTAACTTCAAAAACAAAATCTGGCTTTGGGTCGAAATCCAGATCGTATCCAGCCGTAACGAAAGGCATTCCTCGCGCCGTGTACTCTCTGGACTTTAAATCCGAGGCTGCTTCTAGCCCTTTTCGGTACAGGCCCAAGGATGCTACCGCAACATGCGCCCTTTCAAACTCAGCATCGAGTGC
>NZ_JBFUIC010000678.1:0-1014 GCF_056402075.1 Pseudomonas sp. P4_C3 | reverse complement strand
GTCCGAGAACGCAAGCGTGTGAATCAGTCCGAAAAACTGCTGGTTATAGTAGTTCTCGAGATGGGCATAGTAGTACTGAGCCGTCAGATCCTTGGTGACTTTCCAGTCGCCCCCGACGAAGTCGAACTGGTTGCTTTCACGCGTACCGCCCAGAACGGCCAGCCCCGTCTGATCCGTTGAACCGCGACCTGTTGCATGTTCAATTCGTCCACCCGTCAGGGTCAGATCCTTGAACTCGCTCGAGGTGATTTGACCGCCCTCGAAGGTTTGTGGCAGCACCCGTCCATCGTTGGCGACCAGAATCGGAAGTTTCGGAATCAAGGTGCCGTAGCGCAGTTCGGTCTTCGACATTTTGACTTTTCCGGTCAGCCCCAGCCGGCTCCACTCGTCGACGGCGCGGTTGTCACTGTTCGAGGGAATCATAGAGCTSMCGACGTGTCGTCCCTTGCCAGTGTCCAGGGTAATGCCCAGCAACCCCAGGGTATCAACACCAAAACCAACGSTACCATCGGTATATCCCGACTTGTAGTCCAACATGAAACCCTGCGCCCACTCTTCGGTTTTCGAAGGGGCAGCGGTGCCATCACGGTTGTCGTTATTGAAGTAGAAGTTCCTCATTCCCAAGGTAGCTTTGCTATCACTTAGGAAGTCAGCAAACGCATGGCCACTTAGGGCAATGCTGCCAAACACTAAAGTTGCCGAAATTTTTTTTATGCTCACTTATAACGCTCCGATTTTTTATTTTTGTAAGTAACAGAAGCAACAAGTAAATCTTCCAAGCCAACGCAACACACACGAATCCAATGCAGAGCTCACTCACGCGAATGCATCAACTGAATATGCGCAATGGGAATGCCCTCCATTTCATCTACTGGTGCAATCCAGTTTTCTGACTCCAGATGGACTGGGGGATTTTTATCAAGGCAAACTTCCCCTTGAGTCGCTTACAACATTTTTCAGATAACCCATCATTACGGTGTTGCCCTTGAGCAGCAGCTCACCCGTTGTTTGGCC
>NZ_JBFUIC010000677.1:0-1014 GCF_056402075.1 Pseudomonas sp. P4_C3 | reverse complement strand
ATATCCAGCGGACGGAAGATAACCTGCCTGGCATCGGTCACCTGCTCAAGAGCTTCCAATACAGCGGGCGCGGTATATTCGGCAAGGCGTTCGCGAATCATCGCGCTCGCTTGATCCTCTGGTACCCGCAGAGGCTCCACACTGTTCTCGAGATAAAACAGGTAGCAGCTGTTCTCCGATGTCGGGAAAGAACCCACCGTTTTCCCTGTCGGGCTGCGGTACAGACAGAACCCATCAATCTGAGCCGGACGCGGCGCGTTGAAACGCCAGACACTCTGACCTGCAAAATGCGGCCTGCACTCAGTACCGAAAACCTGATCGCGGAGCTTGGAGTAGGCTCCATCCGCAGCCACTACCAAGTCATAGGTAGCCTCGCGACCATCCGAGAATTTAACTTCGACGCAGTCCCCACGGTCGTCGAGATGTTCGATCGTCAACCCTTTATCCAGAACCGCCCCAGCCCCTTGCGCTGCCGACTCCAGGATTCGAGCAAGTTCTGGCCGACGGATGCCACAGCTGGGGGGGGCAGGGTCCGATCGCAGGAGTTGACCTGAGGAATCGAATTGCCGAAACGCGTCGAATCGCATACCACTGTCGAGACAAGGCTCCGCCAATCCGATCATGTCCAATGCTCGGACCGTGTTGTGTAACAGGCAAATGCCAGACCCTGCCGAGGGAATCCCCGGCTTGATATCAATACAGTGGACGTCCACTCCCGCCCTGCGCAGTGCATAAGCTGCGGTGGCACCGCCGATTCCGCTGCCTACAATCAAAATGCGTTTAACTTGACTCATTCTTGTCTCCTCTCCGCTTCTATGGCGGGTGGTAGCTGCTACTCAATTACACAGCTTGTTTGCCAATTCCGGTACATCGAAGTACGCCTCGGCAAGAGACATCCGCGACCGGGTATAGCCCTCGTATAGTCATCTGCGGCAAGCCTTCAGGCGTCGCGCAGTACTGCTTCAATTGCAGCGACGAGCAAATCCACTGGGCAGGACTGTCCAAGCCTTCAAC
>NZ_JBFUIC010000676.1:0-1026 GCF_056402075.1 Pseudomonas sp. P4_C3 | reverse complement strand
TTCAAACATCTTTGGGTTTTGAGAAAACCCTAAACTTGGCTCAGCAATCGTTGGTTACATCTTTGATTTCTCGCGGAGTAACTTGTGATGCTGATAATCTGTTGACTAGCAGTCTGAYTCCACAAGCACCCACACGAATTGCTTGATTCAGTTGTTAAAGAGCGGTTGGTTAAGAGCYTTCGTCTCAACCGAGGTGCGCATCTTACAGCGCATCTTTTCAATTTGCAACCTTAAAAGTTTCTGATTTTTCAACAAAATCAACTACTTAAGCCAAGAACAATATCAAGCTGCTCGTTAGCGGGAGGCGAATAGTACAGTATTAAAATACGTGGTCAACCCCCATCTGAAAATTCTTCTTCCTTACCAAAGCGCCCGGGGTTGCCACCATGAAAACCTCCAGCGTCTATATAAGGCATCGGGGCAGCAGAGAGCCCGGACCACGTCGTCACTGAAGCCTCCCCCTGTTATTTCGTGGACGCCACCCATCACCCTCTCCCAGCGATAGCACTGTTCCAGGCCACCACATTCAATGACAGCGCCACACCCGTCCTGCTCGATCCGCCCCTGCCAACATACTCGTCGGCATTTCGGACCGTGCGGCAGATTTCAAAAAGAAGTCGCAAACCCCGCGACTATTCAGGGTTTGCGACTCATAGCCGATACGTCCCTCAAGCTCCCGGGGCGTTTTCTTCGGATATGCCTGCCATGTTCATTGCGGAACGGGCGGGCTTAGTTCTCTACCTCAACCACGTCGACATCCGGGGCATCAGGGGCGTCGGCCGCATCCTCTCTGGCTTCTTTCGCCTCGACTTTGGCAGCCTCTCTGGCTTCTTTCGCCTCGACCTTGGCAGCCTCTCTGGCTTCTCTCGCCTCGACTTTGGCAGCGTTCGCCTCTACTTTGGCAGCGTTCCTGGCCGCATCTGCGGCAGCCCTGGCAGCATCTCTGGCTGCATCTGCTTCTGCCTTGGCGGCATCCATGGCTGCATCTGCGCCCGGTACGCCAGCAGCTCTCGCAGCGTCTCTGGC
>NZ_JBFUIC010000675.1:0-1027 GCF_056402075.1 Pseudomonas sp. P4_C3 | reverse complement strand
ACAGCAGCTACCTTCAACGTGGAAGATGGCATGCTTACGACGGACTTTTCAGCCATCTGGGCATTACGGATACGAGTTAGCATGTCCGCTAACGGGTCCTGCATACTCATGGGCTAGACGCTCCTAATACAAAAAAATTAGCCTTGCGGCTATTACGTGTCGCCGAGAATCTCCGAGCATGAAAAACACGGGCTCAGGCGAGCCGGGTATTCTAGACACACCCCAGAAATGAATCAAGCCCCAAAAGGGGCTTGATCCAGATTCAAGGCCACCGGTGGTCAGGATCTTGCGATCCTGGACACCGAGACTTTGACAGTACTTACCAGCTGGCTTTAACCAGACCCGGTACGTCACCACGCATGGCAGCTTCACGCAGCTTGTTACGGCCGAGGCCGAACTTGCGGTAAACGCCGTGTGGACGACCGGTCAGGCGGCAGCGGTTACGCATGCGCGAAGCGCTTGCGTCACGTGGCTGCTTCTGCAGGGCTACTGTAGCTTCCCAACGCGCTTCTGGACTTGCGTTCAGATCAACGATGATAGCTTTCAGTGCTGCACGCTTCTTGGCGTACTTGGCAACCGTGAGCTGACGCTTCAGCTCGCGGTTTTTCATGCTCATCTTGGCCATGGTCCTACTCCAATCAGTTGCGGAACGGGAATTTGAACGCACGCAGCAGAGCGCGGCCTTCATCATCGTTCTTGGCAGTGGTGGTCAGGGTGATGTCCAGACCGCGGAGAGCATCGATCTTGTCGTAGTCGATTTCCGGGAAGATGATCTGCTCTTTMACGCCCATGCTGTAGTTGCCACGACCATCGAAGGACTTGGCATTCAGGCCGCGGAAGTCGCGAACCCGAGGCAGGGAGATCGACAGCAGACGATCCAGGAACTCGTACATACGCTCACGGCGCAGGGTCACTTTGACGCCGATCGGCCAACCTTCACGGACTTTAAAGCCAGCGATGGATTTSCGAGCGTARGTCACAACGACTTTCTGRCCGGTGATCTTTTCCAGGTCRGCAACAGCGTGCT
>NZ_JBFUIC010000674.1:0-1041 GCF_056402075.1 Pseudomonas sp. P4_C3 | reverse complement strand
GGCCACGGATACCGCGATGCCCAGCACAAAAGCGTTCATTCCCATCGTCGGCAGGGCCAGCGCCAACACCAGGCAGAAGGCGGCGAACGAGTACATGCCGGTGGCGGTGGCGCGTAGCAACGCGGCGGTAAAGGCCGGGCCACGGGTTTGCTGGGAGAACACCGCCATCACGCTACCCAATACCGGGAACACCGCCAGCAGGCCGCTCCAGCGGTCGCCGACGGTGCTGGCCAGCAGCGTCACGACCAGCGTGAGCAATGCACCGGCCCCCATGCGCAGCAAGAGCTTGTCGGATTTCGGTGCCGGGCCGCTGAGCACCGGTTGCACGGTGGGGAACAGGTACGGCGCGGCGAGCAACGCGGTGGCGGCGGCGCACACCGAAAACACCAGGGATGCCGGAATCAGCGACAGGGCAATCGCCACCAGCGCCCAGACCGACAGCGAGATCAGCAACGCCAGCGGCCACCCGGCCCGTTGTGCGATCTGGGCGTAGGTCACGCAAAACGCAATCATCGCGAACATGGCCGACAGCGCAGCGGTGGCCGATTGCGCAGCGAACGCCTCGCCTTGTTCGAGGGCGAGGAACAACAGAATCGGCCCGACCACCACCGGCAACCCCGATAACCAGCCGGCCACGCTCGGCCCCCAGCGTTTACCAGCCAGGGAAATCAGTAGCAGGAAGCCTGGAATCACCAGCAGTTTAAGGATCAACACGCGCACGTCTCCGACCTGAGTGAGGTGGCAACGGTAACATTGCATCGGGTAGATTGCTTTATGTGTATGTGAATTTTGTATACAAAATTCGAGCCCTTTGGAAATTGTGCGAAAGGTCTTTGCGCATACGATTTTTTGGGCATCCCGCGATGGGGCCAATCCGCCATGGTTGATTCTGCAGTTTTTGGGGTGACAGATAGGGCCTAACGATAACGCGGTCCACCTGAAAAAACGCAGGCAAAAAAGAACCCGGTGCGACTTGCATCGCACCGGGTGTGTTGTCAGGCGGCGACGGATCTTCGTGGGTCCCCGCGCCGTCTGTTGAAC
>NZ_JBFUIC010000673.1:0-1048 GCF_056402075.1 Pseudomonas sp. P4_C3 | reverse complement strand
GAACTCAATGACACCGCATTCATTCAGGATGCACGCGTTATCGTTGACGACCTTCGCGAGCAAGCTCGCTCCTACAGCTGTTGCATCGCCCTTTCCCGCCTAAAACCCTATACAATGTGCGCTTTTTAGCGATCCTGAATCCAAGGAGCCTTAGTGAGCACGTTGCCACCCTGCCCAAAATGCAATTCCGAATACACCTATGAAGACGGCGCGCAGCTGATCTGCCCCGAGTGCGCCCACGAATGGTCCGCCAGCGGTGAAACCGAAGCGGTGTCCGATGACGCGGTGAAAAAGGATTCGGTCGGCAACGTCCTGCAGGACGGCGACACCATCACCGTGATCAAGGACCTCAAGGTCAAGGGTACGTCTTTGGTGGTCAAGGTCGGCACCAAGGTCAAGAACATCCGCCTGTGCGATGGCGATCACGACATCGATTGCAAGATCGACGGCATCGGCCCGATGAAACTCAAGTCCGAGTTCGTCAGGAAAGTCTGAACCTGCTGTCTTCCATCCCGCGCCCGGCCGCGGGATGGCGCCTCACCCTCCCCCCCGCTTCGCCCAGACAATCCTCGCAATAGCCAGACGCCAGTCGTTTTTGACCTGACGCAATCCTTACCTGGAAAAAAGCGCAAACCGCCAATAGGCTCTTGCTATTTAGTGAATAAGAATTATTCTCATAAAACCTTCAGTGGAGATGAGAACCATGACTTATCTGATCGATGCCTGGCTGGACCGCCCACACCCTTACCTCAGAATCCTGCATCGGGAAACCGGGGAAGTCTGTGCGGTGCTTGAAGAAGAAGCCTTGAACGAACTGCAAGACCAGGGTGATCTTGACCTCAATGGCCTGAGCTCCAGCGAGCCGGTGGTGCTCAAGGAACTGGTGCGTAATCTGTTTCTGTTCTGCTATGCCCGGGCGTTGCGCCCGACGACGGATCTCAATGGCAAGTTTCATCCATGAGAGACACTGCAAAACACTGTAGGAGCGAGCCTGCTCGCGAAAAACTCAAAGACACCGCGTTCATTCAGAATGGCCACGTTATCGTTG
>NZ_JBFUIC010000672.1:0-1050 GCF_056402075.1 Pseudomonas sp. P4_C3 | reverse complement strand
CTTTGTACAGTGACCTTATGACCCTGGCTGATCAGCTTCTTGATGGTTTCCGGGGTTGCAGCAACCCGTGTTTCACCGGTCTGGGTTTCGAGAGGAACACCAATGTGCACGTCAAATCTCCTGCGTGATCTTATTGAGTAAACCCATGCACTACGGATGGTGCGGCTGGGGCGGCCGATCAGCACGATCCCGCCAAATCAGGGCGGGGCGCGGCATTTTGCAGGCGAACTTTGTGCCCTTCAAGGGATTATGACGGGTGACGGAAAATTAACTACAAGTCACCCCGTGACCGAATGTCGCAACCAACCGGGTCAATCCCTTGCAGGCCGTGCCTTGTAAGGATTCTGGCCGAAATTGAAGAATTTACACATCGGCCGTATGAATGATGCGGCATCGCTTCGAAATAGTGGCGCAAAGCCGCGTGGTCAGGCGCTTGTGGAACGTTTGTACGACTTCTCGATACAGTTTGCTTGTATGCGACAAATACGTATATCTGTAGGGCTGTATATTTGCTGACTACGGGGTCAAATAACGCTACGGGGCCTTTATCCTTCTAGGCTGTAGCTGTGCGCCTGATTTACCAGCCAGTCACGAAATGCCCTCAAAGACGCGGATTCGACCTTTCGCTCAGGAATCATCAGGTAGTAAGCCTTGATGCTGGACAATGCTTGCGGGTTGGCGATCACCAAGCGTTTCTCCTTCAGCTCCCTTTGAATCAAAAACGGCGGAATCAGGGCAATGCCCATGTCGTGCATGGCCGCTTGGGCGAGCATGGAGAATAGCTCATAGCGTGGGCCTGTCATGTCTCGCGGGACATTCAGGTGTTGGGAATCGAACCATTGGCGCCAGGCATAGGGGCGGGTGGTTTGTTGCAGGAGAGGCAAGTCGGCGATTTCGCCGGGCGTCTGACTGGTTTTGTTTGCGAGCTGGTTGGGGCTGCAAAGGGGCTTCGGATTTTCTCCCATGAGCCTGTGGGATTCTGTACCCGACCAATCCGCGTCACCGATGTAGATGGCGGCATCAAAATCAGTGTCGGCGAACAGGAACGGG
>NZ_JBFUIC010000671.1:0-1074 GCF_056402075.1 Pseudomonas sp. P4_C3 | reverse complement strand
TACTTGCACTACACCGAGAATGAGACGGTGCACGGCGTGCAGTTCATCGACACGCCCGCGAGCGACGCGCCGCTGGTGTGCGATGCCTGTTCAAGCCTGCTGTCCAAGCCGATCGACATCGCCAGGCATGGGCTGGTGTATGCCGCCGCGCAGAAAAACATGGGCGTGGCCGGGTTGACGGTGGTCATCGTGGACCCGGCGTTGCTGGAGCGTTCCCATGCCTTTACCCCGGACATTCTCAACTACGCGCGCATCAGCGACGCGCAGTCGATGCCCAATACCCCGGCGACCTTCCCCTGGTACCTCACCGGCCTGACGCTCAAGTGGATCAAGCACAGTGGCGGCCTGCAGGCCCTACATCAGCGCAACCAGGCCAAGGCGCGAATGCTGTACCGCGCCATCGATGGGAGTGACGGGTTTTATCGCAACCCTGTGCAGTTACCGTATCGCTCCATCAACAACGTGCCCTTCCGRCTGGCCGAGGCGGCGCTGGAGAAGGCCTTTTTGCGGAGCGCCGAGCAGGCCGGCCTCAACGGCCTCAAAGGCCACGCCAGCGTCGGCGGCCTGCGCGCCAGCCTCTACAACGCCGTTTCAGTGCCGGCGGTCGAGGCGCTGTGCGATTTCATGAACGCGTTTGCGCGCGAGCATGGATGAGCCGGCCGCGCAAATTGGTCTGGTCTGCTGCGTTAAAGCGTAGGGGTAAAACCTGCCATTCAACGGCTATAAATGACCGCTTACCAGCGGCCGGATACATCGTCCAGCAAGGAGCCAAGACCTATGTCATCTACTCAATCCCTCTCGTCCCTGCGTCTGCGGGACCTGCTGCACCCGGTGGTTGCCGGGCTGATTTCGGTGATCGTCAATTACGGCGGCACCTTCATCCTGGTGTTTCAGGCCGCCAAGGTCGCAGGGCTCAGCCCTGAGTTGACGGCGTCGTGGGTTTGGTCAGTATCGATCGGGGTAGGGGTGACCGGGCTGTTCCTCAGTTGGGTGAGCCGCGAGCCGATCATCACCGCCTGGTCGACCCCGGCGGCGGCTTTTTTGATCGTCGCTTTGGCGACCACACCCTACGCC
>NZ_JBFUIC010000670.1:0-1077 GCF_056402075.1 Pseudomonas sp. P4_C3 | reverse complement strand
GCCTTTACCGGCGGCAACGCGGTCGTCGTTGATCACCAACAGGTCAGAAAAACCCTGCTCTTTCGGGTTGCGATAGCTGGCGAAGGAAAAGGTATGGAACGACTTCAACCAGCCGTGATTGGCCAGGCCGCGATCCGAGGCTTTGCGAAGAGTCAGCATGATGAAATCTCCTGTGGGGACGTGAATTCGTCCGACTGAGGAGAAGGTTAATGGTTACTGGTTGATGCAATAAGTAGGTAGAAATTGAAATACTGTCTCGTTGTGGTTGACGGTTTTTTGTGAAATGAATCGCCGGTGTTTGAGGCATAATTCGCCCTAACTCCCGACGACCAAACCTGTGGGAGCGGCGGTGCGGCGATCCCACAGGTTTCAATGTCAGTCAATGCTTCCTGATTTGATCCCAGTGAATTCCAATCCATGAAAACCGTGGCAATGGTGCTGTTTCCCGACTTTCTCCTGCTCGATATGGCCGGGCCCATGGAAGTGTTTTCCATCGCCAATCGTTATCTGAAACCCGACGATCACTATGTGCTGTCAACCATCGGCACTGAGCCCGGCGCACTGCGGGCGTCCAACGGGGTGAGCGTGCATGCCGACCGGCACATCGATCAGGCCTGCGAGGGTTTTGATTTGCTGCTGGTGCCCGGTGGTCCCGGTGCCTACAACGAAAGGCATCCGCCATTGCTCGACTGGCTCAGGCACAACGTCAGCCGGTCCGCCGCTTATGGCTCGATCTGCACCGGGGCGTTCGTGTTGGGGCATGCAGGTTTGCTCGACGGCTATCGCGTCACCACCCATTGGCACTACACCGAGCGGCTGATCAAGGGCTTTCCGAAGGCGATCGTCGAGACCGATCAGATCTTTGTCCAGGACCGTAACCTGATCACCTCCGGTGGCGTCACTGCCGGGATCGACCTGGCGTTGTCGGTGGTGGCCCGGGACCACGGCAAGAAAGTCGCCCAGGACGTGGCCAAGGTGTTGCTGGTGGTGATGAAGCGCCAGGGCGGACAGGCGCAGTTCAGCCCTTTGATGGCGGCGGTGGCCCCTCACGAAACGGCGATTACCCGCGTGCAGAAC
>NZ_JBFUIC010000669.1:0-1081 GCF_056402075.1 Pseudomonas sp. P4_C3 | reverse complement strand
GAGGAAATACTCCATTCCCTTGCCGGCATAATCGATCCCGACAATGGCAATGCCCGTAATCCAGAGCGCGACAAGTGCAAGCGATACGGTTTTTTGAAGACTGTCCATGTGCGCGTCATCATGGTGACCCGACATATCGCCCTTCAGGAGTTGCTTGACCATTGCAATGTCACTGGTCAAAACCAGCCCGATTGCCACGCAGCAGGCGATAAGATGAAAATATACAACGCCCAAGCGCAAATATTCCCCGGCTGGTGAAGAAAGAATACTAAGTTCCATGACTACCTCTTTGTTCAAACAGTGAATCAACCTGACTTTCAGGACAGCTTGATTAGAGTTTGCCGTTACTGACTGAAGTTACGATCCAGCCGTTTCAATTGAATAATCTTGCGGCATTACGCGGCCAAGATAAAAGCGAGTTTGGCGAATGAACTTTCAGTCATTCGATTATTTCCATTTTCAGGTAATAAAAAACCTCATTCGCACTTGGCTGATATGAGGTTTAACTTCCGCTTCTGGGGTCAGGTGAGGACCAGAGCCCGTGCCACCTGTTGCGTATTCTGAACGAAAAAACCGTATTCGTTCATTTTTTGATCAATTTTACTGACCAACGGCAGTGCCCGTGACTGGTTGCACATTGCCATCTTTTATCGCGCAGCCTGCACCATTACTGGGTTTTCGGCGAGTCGGAAGGTAGGCGAGAGCCCCGCTATTTTTTTCGTCTTTTTTTCCAGATTCCATGGGGGAAATCGGGCAGTTTGAGCGAAACAGCCATAAAAAAGGTTCTTCACGGAATTCCGGGGAACACATATAACGAAATATCTGTAGGGGCTGCCGAAGGTTCGGGCCGCGTTCGGACCTTCGGCAGCTCCTACAGGGGAACGCGTGCACCACCAAACAACGAGGTCGAGCGTTAGCTCGCCTCGCGGTGCTGTTGCGGTSCACGCCCCCTCGWGAGGCGGTTCGGGCCGCGTTCGGACCTTCGGCAGCTCCTACAGGGGAACGCGTGCACCACCAAACAACGAGGTCGAGCGTTAGCTCGCCTCGCGGTGCTGTTGCGGTGCACGCCCCCTCGAGAGGC
>NZ_JBFUIC010000668.1:0-1094 GCF_056402075.1 Pseudomonas sp. P4_C3 | reverse complement strand
GTACAAAGGCAAAGGTGTGCGCTACGCGGACGAAGTCGTCCGTCGTAAAGAAGCCAAGAAGAAGTAGGGCATAGCAAATGACCGACAAAAAAGTTACTCGACTGCGTCGCGCTCGCAAAGCACGCCTGAAAATGCACGAACTCGAAGTCGTGCGTCTCTGCGTGTTCCGCTCTTCGCAGCACATCTACGCCCAGGTCATTTCGGCCGACGGCAACAAAGTCCTGGCAAGCGCCTCGACTTTGGATAAAGAACTGCGTGATGGTGCCACCGGCAACATCGACGCGGCCACTAAGGTTGGCCAGCTGGTCGCTACGCGTGCTAAGGCCGCTGGCGTCTCGCAAGTGGCTTTCGACCGCTCTGGCTTCAAGTACCACGGCCGCGTTAAAGCGCTGGCTGATGCTGCTCGTGAAGCTGGGCTGGAGTTCTAAGTTATGTCAAATAACGACCAAAAGCGCGACGAAGGCTACATCGAGAAGCTGGTTCAAGTTAACCGCGTAGCCAAAACCGTTAAAGGCGGCCGTATCTTCACTTTCACCGCGTTGACCGTGGTTGGTGATGGTAAGGGCCGTGTTGGCTTCGGCCGTGGCAAGTCGCGTGAAGTGCCTGCTGCGATCCAGAAGGCAATGGAAGCTGCTCGCCGCAACATGATCCAGGTTGATCTGAACGGCACCACTCTGCAGTACGCAATGAAGTCCGCTCACGGCGCTTCGAAGGTGTACATGCAGCCTGCTTCTGAAGGTACCGGTATCATCGCTGGCGGCGCTATGCGTGCTGTCCTCGAAGTTGCTGGCGTTCAGAACGTTCTGGCCAAGTGCTACGGCTCGACTAACCCGGTAAACGTGGTTCACGCCACTTTCAAGGGTTTGAAAGCAATGCAGTCTCCTGAATCCATTGCCGCCAAGCGTGGCAAAAGCGTCAAGGAGATCTTCTGATCATGGCTACCGTAAAAGTAACGCTGATCAAAAGCATGACCGGCCGCATCCCTAACCACAAACTGTGCGTTAAGGGTCTGGGTCTGCGTCGCATCGGTCACACTGTAGAAGTCCTGGATACTCCCGAGAATCGCGGGATGATCAACAAGGCTTACTACATGC
>NZ_JBFUIC010000667.1:0-1096 GCF_056402075.1 Pseudomonas sp. P4_C3 | reverse complement strand
GCGTTGGTGATGGAGTCGATTTATGGAGACCACGGAATCAAAGCGGGTTTCACAGACGGCATCTGTAAAGACCAGCTCTTGATCGCCGCAGAGCATTTGTGTGAACTGGGCGCTGATGTGCTAATCCTGGGCTGTACGGAGCTACCTCTGGTGCTTGAGCATAGCGAATCCTACATGATCAAAAATCATGAGGTTGCATTGGTCGACCCGACAACCATTTTGGCATTGAAGTGCATTGAGCTTGCCCGTGAAAATACGGTCAAGCCTTCCAGTCACTAATCAAGCAACAGGTATAGTTTGATTGGAGCGGAGCTTCGTCAGAAAGGTGTCCGTAGGCGCACCCCGACTCCCACCAAACTAGATGCCCTACGCTGCTATAAAAAAGAAAGGCCCTTATCGGGCCTTTTTTGTACTCAAACCAAAATCACTTGGTCAGCCAGAACTCAACGGTCGCGGAACTGTGCAGAGCTTTCACAGCATGCAACTGCCCATTCAACCGAATTACAACGAATATGAAATACCGACCTGCACCGTTCTCGGCGCCCCTGGATAAGCGTAAACGTTGCCGAACGCCCCCTCCTCATAATCTTCGTCCGTCAGGTTTTTCACATCCAGATTCAGTCGGATTTTTTCGTTGACCTTGTAGTAGCTCAGTAGATCGACAACGGTGTAGTTGCCCATCGAAAACGCCGTGTTGGCGGTCTGCCCTGCGCGCTCATCGACGTACTTGAGACCGGTGCCAAGCCCTAGTCCCTTGAGGGCACCATCCTGGAACTCGTAGACGTTAAGCAGGCTGAAGCTGTTCTGCGGAATATTCATCAGTCGGGTGCYGGACTGGATGACATTGTCCTTGATCACCTCGGCATCGACATAGGCGTAGCCGCCAATCACCCGCCATTGCGGCGTCAGGTTGCCGGCGATGTTCAGGTCGAAACCACGGCTGCGCACCTCGCCTGCCGCCACGCTGAACGTCGAGTCCACCGGATCGGTGGTGAGTACGTTGCGCTTTTCGATCTGGTAGATCGCCGCGTCGATACTCAATTGACTGTCCAGCGCTTCCCACTTGATACCCAGCTCATAGGATTTGCCCTTTTCC
>NZ_JBFUIC010000666.1:0-1098 GCF_056402075.1 Pseudomonas sp. P4_C3 | reverse complement strand
AGATCATGGTCATCGACTACTAGCACCCTAATCAAGCAGACACCTCGCAATATGGTCTTATTGGATTGCCAGACACCTTAGCAAAAAGCATCTGGCAGACCTAGCGGAAAGCGTCAGATTAAAAGTTTCAATTCATCTTGAAAGGCTTGTTGCAAGCGTGTTGCAGCAATCCCGATCGGAGAAATCCAGCTGCATCCTCAAGAAACATTCGTCCTTGCCCACCACCCTTAATCCCTTGCGCCCGTACAACGCTTGCGCCGGGTTGTTTTCGAAAACCGTCAGGCGCAACGCCGGACGCCGCTCCTTGCACGCCAGAGCCAGCACCTGATCGATCGCCCAGGTTCCAGTGCCCTGCCCACGAAACGCTTCGACAATATGCAATTCGCGGATGTACAAGGCTCTGGCATCACGGCTCAGACTGACATAACCCAGGACATTTTCGCCGCATACGATCAACCGGTTGTCGCGCCCTGCCCAGGCCACATCAAACGCCTCGTCCTGCCACAGCAGATCATGCTGAATGTAGTAGCGCAGCATGCCACTACAGGTCAGTTCGCGGGCGAACTTCAGGTCATCAGGCGATGCCGGACGCCATTGACGCTCCATCATTCCAGCTCCACTGCAAGGGACAGTACCGTCATGAGGCGTCCTTGTGACGATGTGTTTTTTGTTGAGGCGCAGAGTGTGTCACAACCTTCGGGGCACTCAAGCGATAGAAAGCGGGGTCGTTGGCCGATAGCATTTTCTGATTGAATCTGCGTACCGGCCTCTAGTAAGCTCGACCCATCCATCGGAGACAGACCATGTTCAACACCCTCTTACAGCCTCGTACCGCCAGCGCCCTGCGCTCGGTTGCGGCTGCCCGGGTGAACGACGGTTGTGCTCCGGTCAGCTTTTATTTTGGGTATTGGTTTAGCCACTGGCGCGCCTGATACCCACACGGCGCCCACTTTAAACGGGTCGCCACCAGAGAATTCTCAACCCCCGGTCGGCCTCCCGACCGGGGGTTTTGTTTTTTTCAGTCCTAACACTTTTAGCCACACACCAGACATTTAGAGGATTCAGCACATGAACTACGCCACTGATTACCGTTACGAC
>NZ_JBFUIC010000665.1:0-1105 GCF_056402075.1 Pseudomonas sp. P4_C3 | reverse complement strand
GGTCTCCATCAACCACTTCGGCTTGGCCGCACCGGAAACGCCGTTCGGTGGTGTCAAGGACAGCGGTTATGGCAGCGAGGGCGGAAGTGAAGGGCTGGACGCGTACTTCACCACCAAATTCGTCAGCCAGATCGGCTGAACAAGGACGCCCAACACCGAGAACAATGCCAATGCAAACCTTCGATTTCATTGTGGTCGGGGCCGGTTCCGCTGGCTGTGCCTTGAGCGCACGGCTGGCGAATGCTGGCAAACAGGTCCTACTGCTCGAAGCAGGGCCGGCTGACAATCATCCTTACATTCACATTCCCGGCACCTTCATCCGGGTTCACGGCTCCCGGCGTACCTGGATGTATCGCACCGAACCCGAGCCTTTCGTCAACCAACGCCAGGTCTACATTCCACAAGGCCGCACACTGGGGGGTGGCAGTTCGGTCAATGCGATGATTTATATTCGCGGCCAGGCAGAAGACTATGACGATTGGCAGGCCAACGGTTGTCCCGGATGGGGATGGCAGGACGTTCTGCCGGTGTTTCGGCGCTGTGAGTCGAATGTCCGATTAAGCGGTGTCTTGCACGGCCAGTCGGGCCCGCTGACTGTCAGTGACCCGGGGCACCGGCATGCCTTGAGCCGCGCCTTTGTGCGGGCGGCTGTCGAAGCGGGGGTGCCCGAGACAGATGATTTCAATGGCGCGAGGCAGGAGGGCGCGGGCTTCTATCAGACCACCACTTCACACGGTCGGCGCGCCAGTTCGGCGGTGGCTTACATACGGCCTTTGCGCAACAACATAAACCTCAAGGTGCTCACCGAGACCCATGTCACCGAACTGCTATTCGATGGCCGTCGGGTCACGGGTGTTCACGCCGTGGATCGTGAAGGCGCTGCGATCAGCTTTGCCGCCCGTGCAGAGGTCATTGTCAGTGCCGGAGCGATCGCTTCACCCAAGCTTTTGATGCTGTCGGGGATCGGGCCACAGGCTCACCTGGAAGAAATGGGCATTGCAATGCGAGTTCACTCGCCGGGTGTGGGCGAGAATTTCCAGGATCACCTCAGTGCTTCGGTTTATGCGCAAACGCGTGAACCTGTCAGCTTGCTCGGACATGACCG
>NZ_JBFUIC010000664.1:0-1107 GCF_056402075.1 Pseudomonas sp. P4_C3 | reverse complement strand
GCGTTACCTCGCGCTGGGTGGGAAAGGCCCGCAACACTTGGGACGATCCCAATACTTGCTCAGTCAGTGCTGACGTAGTCGGCGACCACCGTCGCTCATGCTCTGCCGAGAAGTAAACCTATTAAGACCCGTCCCATTTTTCGTGGGCGGTATTCTGGCGTTTTAGAGGTGAGCAACGTGGAGCTTTTATCTGGCGGTGAGATGCTCGTCCGCTTTTTGCGCGACGAAGGCGTCAAATATATCTACGGGTACCCGGGTGGTGCTCTTCTTCATGTTTACGATGCCCTGTTCAAAGAACCGGAAGTGACCCACATCCTGGTTCGTCACGAGCAAGCGGCTACCCATATGGCTGACGGCTACGCCCGTGCCACCGGTAAAGCCGGTGTGGTACTGGTGACTTCCGGTCCTGGCGCAACAAACGCCATCACCGGTATCGCCACCGCCTACATGGACTCCATTCCGATGGTGATCATTTCCGGCCAGGTGCCTAGCACCATGGTCGGCACCGATGCGTTCCAGGAAACCGACATGATCGGTATCTCCCGGCCGATCGTGAAGCACAGCTTCATGATCAAGCACGCGTCGGAAATCCCGGAAGTCATGAAGAAGGCGTTCTACCTGGCGCAATCCGGCCGTCCTGGCCCGGTCGTTGTCGATATCCCGAAAGACATGACCAACCCGGCCGAGAAGTTCGAATACGTCTTCCCGAAAAAAGCCAAGCTGCGTTCCTACAGCCCGGCTGTTCGCGGTCACTCCGGTCAAATCCGCAAGGCGGCAGAAATGCTCCTGGCGGCCAAGCGCCCTGTGTTGTACTCGGGCGGCGGCGTGATCCTCGGCGGTGGTTCCGCACCACTGACCGAACTGGCGAAGATGCTCAACCTGCCAGTGACCAATACCCTGATGGGCCTTGGTGGCTTCCCTGGCACCGACCGTCAGTTCATCGGCATGCTTGGCATGCACGGCAGCTACACCGCCAACCTGGCGATGCACCATGCTGACGTGATCCTCGCTGTCGGCGCGCGTTTCGACGACCGTGTCATCAACGGTGCCTCGAAGTTCTGCCCGTATGCCAAGATCATTCACATCGACCTCGACCCGGCTTCGATC
>NZ_JBFUIC010000663.1:0-1111 GCF_056402075.1 Pseudomonas sp. P4_C3 | reverse complement strand
ACCTACAGCGCCAGCAAGGCCTATGTATTGAGCCTGACCCAGTCGTTGAATGCCGAACTCGATGGCACCGGGGTCAAGGTCCAGGCCGTATTGCCTGGGGTGACACGCACCGAAATCTGGGAACGCTCCGGTATCGATGCTTCGCAGATTCCAGCCGAGATGGTCATGGAAGCGGGCGAGATGGTCGACGCGGCACTGTCGGGTCTGGATAAGGGCGAGTTGGTCACCATTCCTTCGCTGCCGGATGCCGCCGACTGGGATGCCTTTGTTGCGGCACGCCTTGTGATGGCGCCCAATCTTTCCAAAAGCAAAGCCGCTGCGCGTTACAAATGAAACGCCCCTAATCGACTGAGGTATTGCGGTATGAGTGATCGTCGTGTGGTTGTAACGGGCATGGGCCTGGTGTCGCCGCTGGGGAGCGGTGTCGAGGCAGTCTGGACGCGGCTGTTGGCCGGGCGTTCCGGGCTGCGCAATTTACCGCAAGAGGTGGTTGCCGACCTGCCGGCCAAGGTTGGCGGTGCAGTGCCTGCGTTGGCTGACGATCCGGAGGCGGGGTTCGATCCGGATCGGGCAACCCCACCCAAGGAACAGAAGAAGATGGACCGCTTCATCCTGTTCGCCATGGAAGCGGCGCGTCAGGCACTGGAGCAAGCCGGCTGGCAAGCACTGGACGCCAATGCCCAGGAGCGCACGGCCACCATCATCGGTTCAGGTGTAGGTGGTTTCGGCGCGATTGCCGATGCGGTGCGCACCACCGATAGCCGTGGTCCGAGACGTTTGTCTCCATTCACTATCCCTTCATTTCTGGTCAACCTCGCGGCAGGTCACGTGTCAATCCAGCATGGCTTCAAAGGGCCATTAGGTGCGCCGGTCACGGCATGTGCCGCCGGGGTTCAGGCGATTGGCGATGCGGCGCGGTTGATTCGCGCGGGTGAGGCGGATATCGCGGTGTGCGGTGGTGCGGAAGCGGCGATCGATCGGGTCAGTCTTGCCGGGTTTGCGGCTGCTCGTGCCTTGTCCAGCGCTTACAACGAAACGCCTGAGCGCGCTTCGCGACCTTTCGACAGTGGTCGCGATGGCTTTGTCATGGGAGAAGGGGCCGGGCTGCTGG
>NZ_JBFUIC010000662.1:0-1112 GCF_056402075.1 Pseudomonas sp. P4_C3 | reverse complement strand
GCGGTAGATGGAACAAATACGTTTCAAGGCTGTTCTCCGGCGGTGGCCAGGCTGTCGAGCAGCGCCTGGCCCATCAATTCGCGGCGCCAGCCACGCAGCGAATCAGGCAATTGGTAGGGACCATTGGGAAAGCCGCTCTTGAGCAGCGCTTCCAGGGTTTTCTTGCGCAGCATCAGTTCCGGCGCAATGTTCAGGCGCTCGGCTTCGGCCTGGCCGATGGCTTTCATCTGTTTGAGTAGCACGGCAGCGTCCACCGGCAATGGCTCCGGCACGGCTGGTGGCCATTGATCAGGCGACACACTGCCAGAGCGCTTGATCAGATCAAGCAGAAACTCGCCGTCCTGACGCACGGTACGCGGGTGCATGTCTTCGATTTTCGCCAAGGCACCGAGGTTATCCGGTTGCGTACGCGCCAGCGGCCACAACGAATGCTCGCGGATAATCCGGTTGCGCGGCAGGTCACGCGCGCGGGCTTCCTTTTCGCGCCAGGCGCAGAGCTCACGCAAAACGGCGAGTTGGGCGCGAGACAGCTTCCAGGCCAACTTGGCATCGCGATAGACCTCGTACGGATCGATCTCGCGGCGCAGGTTGGCCACCAGTTCGGCGCCGTCTTCCAGGACCCAGGCGTACTTCTCGTCAGACAGCTTTGGCCGCAGCTTTACGAAGACTTCAGCCAGGTGCACGGCATCTTCGGCGGCATAGCTGATCTGKGTTTCGGAAAGCGGACGTTGCARCCAGTCGGAACGGGTTTCACCCTTGGGCAAGTCGATGCCGAGCACTTCCTGCACCAGCCGCGAATAACCCATGGAAAAACCGAGGTTCTGGTAAGCGGCAGCCAACTGCGTATCGAACAGTGGCGCCGGCAGGCTGCCGGTCAGGCGTAGCAAGACTTCGAGGTCTTCGCTGCACGCGTGGACAACTTTGACCACGGCCGGGTTTTCCAGCAGCGCGGCCAGTGGTTGCCAGTTATCGATGGTCAGTGGATCAATCAGGTAGGCGCGTTCGCCATCGCCGACCTGCAGCAGGCCGGCGATCGGGTAGAAGGTGTCGACCCGCATGAATTCGGTGTCGAGGGCAACGAATGGCAACTGCTGCCACTCGGCACACAATCG
>NZ_JBFUIC010000661.1:0-1118 GCF_056402075.1 Pseudomonas sp. P4_C3 | reverse complement strand
CCAAATATTGGCGAAGGAAAAATACCCGCAATTTGGGATCGACCCCGACAACCTGATGCCTATTTGTAACACGTGTAATTCAAAAGCCAAACTCGCTAAAGACCTTTTGAACAATTTAGCCGGACAGCGGCGTATGTGCTTCGACCCTTGGACTGAAAATTTTCAAGGACAAGTAAATCTACAGATCGATTTCCAAGATACCTTGCCAATAGTTACTTGGGTTATGTCACCTCAACCACTTACAAATCAAAGCAAACTGACGACTTGGGATGAGGTTTATCGAGTCAAGGAGCGCGTTGAAGGAGAGTTCCGCGCCTTAGAAGAAAAGCTTGCAGAAGATTTAGACTGTAGAGATCTAGCAGCCTTTAAGCATTCCATCACAGCCAAAGCCCATGCGAGGAAGCAATTTGAGAGAAGAACACCATTTAACTACTGGCGCCACTTGCTGTATGAGTCCTTACTTCGATTAGCCGACACGGACCTAGAGAAACTCAGAATTCTTATTCATGCAGCCCTAGACCCAAATGGCGATGCCGCAACAACATATGGCATCTGAGGGCCTGTACCTTGCCGATATTCAACCGCAAAAGAGGTAAAGCACCAGTACACGCGTGAGTTTTTTTCTTATTACGCGTAAACACACTTACCCCCCCAGAGACCACACTACTTTCAGCTAAGTATACCTACGCTAAGCYACGCCCGACTTTACTGGGCTTGCAGCGTTTCCAGGAAACTCATAATCCTTCGGTCTGAAGTTGAAACGTCAGCGGGCTCAATCACATTTCAGCAAGCCGCGCGGTACCGCCTAGTTCCCAGCTGTCAGCTGAAGTCCGGTTTCCTTAAGGCTAGGTATACCTCATCCGGCGCTTGCCCCCAAAAAATGCAAACCCACTTCTAGATGGTGAGAGTGAGGGACTGCCTATATTGTTCTGCATGGCATATAGCAAAAAACAATGCGATAGTTTTTTATGTTCTCTGGAGTAGTTGAGACTTTTCTAGCGGATCATCCATTTCCAAATCTGCTCCGTGTTAGCTAACGAACACTCATCAGACATTTTTTTTGATGGACTTCCCACGCGTCTCCGCCAACACTCGGTGCCGCGATGTGATAACAAAGG
>NZ_JBFUIC010000660.1:0-1122 GCF_056402075.1 Pseudomonas sp. P4_C3 | reverse complement strand
TCTTCGTCGCCTTCCATGCCGTGCAGCAGGGTGTTCATCAATGCCAGGCGACGGGTGCCCGGCACCAGTTCTACGCCGACAAAGGCGCGGTTGCGCTGGAAACTGCGGGCCTTTTCGTCGAGGTCGTAGTGATCGTCGGTCTGGCTTTTGATGTAGGCATCTGCGGCAATCAGGAAGCCTGCGGTGCCGGCGGCCGGGTCCTGAATGACTTCGCCCGGCTGGGGCTTGATGCAGTTGATGATGCTGTCGATCAACGGACGCGGGGTGAAGTACTGGCCCGCACCGGATTTGGTTTCGCTGGCGTTCTTTTCCAGCAGGCCTTCATACAGATCGCCGAGGCCATCGCGGCGGGCGCTGAACCAGTCGATGCCGTCGAGGCTTTTGATCAGTTGTTCCAGGTGGCGCGGCTCTTTCAGGCGCGTCTGGGCATCGGCGTAGATGGCGGCGATCAACGGGTCGGCGTTTTGACCCAGGTCGAGGAGCATCTGCCGGTAGTGGTTGAGCAGGTTGAGACCGGACTTGCCGTTCAGGTCCGGCCAGCGCGCGCCTTCGGGCAGCTTGTGGCTGAAGCTGTCGTTGTTCTGGACCTGTTCGAATTCCATCTTGATGAACAGCAGCAGCACCAGTTCGGTGACGTAATCGCTGTAGTTGATGCCGTCGTCACGGAGGACGTCGCAAAGGTTCCAGAGCTTCTGGACGATGTCGCTGTTGGTCATGGGGCGCGCTCTAAAAAAATGGGGCTGGGGATGACGCTCAGGCAGCTGATGTCGTCATCGGTGGGCGGGGCGGGCAAGTGGCCGTCTCGCAGAAATGTTTGTTGGGTCTGGGTGCATAAGCCGGCCCAGAAGCCATCGCTCGCCAGTAACCAGTGTTGGTTCGGGCGGGCAGGCCAAAAGTTGATCTCAGGGTTGCTCTCRCGCCGGGCGCTGAAGCAGCGGGTCAGGCTGTGGCGTGTTGAGTCCCGAGCAATCTGTGCGAGGGTGAGATCACCCTGCCAGTTGGGTGCGCAATGTACAGTACTGAGCCAGTTGATTTCACTGTCCAGATCAATGAAGCCCAGGCAGCAGTCGCCTTCGTGAATCGTGAATGCCGCATCGGGGAGCAGGCAAAGCAGTAGATAAC
>NZ_JBFUIC010000659.1:0-1130 GCF_056402075.1 Pseudomonas sp. P4_C3 | reverse complement strand
GGCATTGAGCGTGTCATCGACATGGGATTCAACGGTATCGGTGTCATCCAGCACGGCCGCAACGCCGCCCTGGGCCCAGAAAGTCGAGCCATTGGCGAGGTTGCCCTTGCTCAGTACGGCAATGCGCAAATGACCGGGCAAGGTCAGCGCAAGGCTCAAGCCGGCAGCACCGCTGCCAATTACCAGAACATCGTGTTGAAACTGTTGGCTCATTTCAGGATTCCGCTCAAAGCGACCCGGGTCGGGGGTGGCGCAACTGGACTGTCGAGTCAAGGCAGCCGCACAGCCCACTAGTATATAGAGGGGGGGAGCGGCACAATACCCGAGCTGGCATGGCATTGTGAAACTACCGTGACGCAAAACATCGGTCGCTTCGTCGGATGTTTTTCTGCCCGTTGGGCGCGAGAATGACTGTATCGCCGATTTAACAGTCTTTTTCCCTTCACGGTTGCACAATGTCAGGTCGGCGCGGCTATAAATATTTGGAACTTTTGCCAAAGGGCCAAGATCAATAGACGGTTGCCTGAAACAAGGGACAGTGTCGGCTTCAGTGGAGGATCGCAGTGCGATCCTTGCCGAAGAATCCGATGACAAGATTATCCGCGCAGCCGGGTCAACTCGTGCTGCGCTTTTCGTGCGTGCCAAATCAGAGCCCGCAGGAAACTTGCCTGGAGGGGGAGAACTTTTGCGAAAAGCCCGAGTCTATGTTTGCAAGTCTGGTGGTTTACTTCTGCAAGCCTCCTCCGAGCTCATCGAGGAGTGTTCATGCTAACCCAGGAAGAGGATCAGCAACTGGTCGAGCGCGTTCAGCGCGGCGACAAGCGTGCTTTCGATCTGCTAGTGCTGAAATACCAGCACAAAATTCTCGGGTTGATCGTGCGTTTCGTGCACGACACCCATGAAGCCCAGGATGTGGCACAAGAAGCCTTTATCAAGGCATACCGTGCACTTGGAAATTTTCGCGGAGACAGCGCGTTTTATACGTGGCTTTACCGCATCGCCATCAACACGGCGAAAAACTATCTGGTTTCACGCGGCCGTCGGCCGCCGGATAGCGATGTCAGTTCCGAGGATGCAGAGTTCTACGATGGCGATCATGGCCTCAAGGATCTCGAGTCGCCAGAACGGGC
>NZ_JBFUIC010000658.1:0-1136 GCF_056402075.1 Pseudomonas sp. P4_C3 | reverse complement strand
GAGCGCGCCCAGGCTGGACCGCCACAGCTGCAAGCGCTCACCCAAGGCGGGGAGATCCAGACTACGCAGAGCTTGCACGGTGTCATCCTGCATACCGGTGACTTCCAGGCCGGCTAGCAATGCTTGATCAAGACCAGCGAGGTGCACCTCAATGTCACAAACTGTCTCCCCGAGCCCACTGGCATCCGTGTGCCCGGCGAGGAACGCAATAATTCCCTGCGGGACATGGCCGTTGCCGAGGTCTTCGTAGAGCTGGACAACCCAGGTGCTGACGCGCTCCAGCACCGCCCAGTCGGACTGTTGACGCTGCCATTGAGCACCGAAGAGCGCACTACCCAGCCCCTCATGCTGGTCGTAAACTTTCTTGCTCTGTTGATAGACCAAGACCGAATCGACCAGAGTGAGCTGCTCGGCGTTGCTGCCAGGCAGCGTATTCTGCGCTAGCCCTTGCAAGCGAGCCTTTGCTGCGCGATAGCGCCCGGAAAATACCTTCCACCACTTGTCACCGTAGGCCAGCAGGTTCTGCCGAACGTCTAACAGGTCCTGCTCCCACGCGGCCTCAATCAGCTGGGTGCCGTGGTTGGCCCTGCATGTGCTCATGCGCTGGCCGGCATCGAGCAACTCGCGGATTGCGTCACGGCGCAGTTGCCAGTCACCCGTACTCAGCTCTACTCCTTGCAAACGAGGAGCTTCAGCTGCCCGCCTTGCGGCGCGACAGATGACAGCAACGTCCGCGAGAGTAGCGGGTTGGGTCAGCATCAGCCGAGTCGACAGCGCCTTGGCGGTGGCGTCCAGAGCGGCCAAATGTGCACTTGCCTGCTGCAATGCATCGTTCGCACTGCTCTGTTCAATCGGAGAGAAATAAGTTCGCTTGCTTCCCCAGAACGGACTCCGGTCTGGGCGGCCCATCTCCCTAAGATGAAGTGTCAACTCCTCAACTAGTTCGCGGCGTTTTTGCTGATCAGCCCGAGTCCAAGCCACCATTGGCGCGAAGGCAATCGTCGGCAATACACCGTAGCTGCGCTTGAGTTTGAGGTAACGGCCCAGCACCTCGACAAAATCCAGGCCGCTGGCACCCACAGGCGCACTCACCGTTTCGCAATAACGGTTCAAGTTGCCTTGCAACTCCGCCAGGT
>NZ_JBFUIC010000657.1:0-1140 GCF_056402075.1 Pseudomonas sp. P4_C3 | reverse complement strand
CTCCACTGTCCAGCGAACGGCACCGATTGCGATCTGAATTTACGGTTACGGAGCGAATTCACGGCGGAACTTTACGAAATCCCGATGCGATTGGGGCACTACCGTCGCGAGATTCTCGATAGCCGCAGCCCGATCGGTGTTCCGGTGAAGGGGGATACGGTGACGGCGCAGATCACGGTCGGTTCTTTTTACACAAAAGGTGTACTGAACGACATTACTGTCGTGTGGTCGGTGAATGGGGAGGAGGTGACCATACCCACATCGGACTCGGGCATAAGCCGGTTTGACTATCAAGTCAACATCTTGGGTGAGCAAACGATCACGGCCACAGTCCACAGCCCGTATGACGCCACGCCAGTAGAAAAGTCTTTTAAAATTAAGGTTTATGAGGACAATCCCTGGAAAGGAGCCACGTTAACCGTTAACGGTAAGGTCGTAGGATGGAACGAACCCATTTTCTTGCCCCGTGGGCAGGCAAGCGATGTAACGGTGGAAGCTCCACCCGAGATCGCAAAGCAATTCAAGCTGGAGTTGGCTGAGGGTGGAGGCTTGAATATTGATGCGTCACCGAAATTTTCAGATTGGGTGCCTGGCGTCGATGGCAAGTTCAACTGGACACTCACGCCGGCGGATGGCGAGAGAGGCCTTGTCACCCTGGTTTTTTTGAGCCTGGAAGTGTTRCTGCCTTGGGAGCATCGATGCTTGGTGATGTCAGACGATCTTTCGGATGAAGTGGATCAGGTACTGGTGGGCGGTGTTCCTTCCCCGGCCGACGGTGCCATGTTTTTCAGGAATGAGCCGCGGACCGTCACCCTGACCTACAAGCCAGACAGCCCCCTGCAAGACTACCCGCTGGCGCTGACAGGCACACCGCTCACTGGCGTGCAACCTGGCAATCTGACGGTAACCTCCTCAGGCAAGAATACCTGGGCAGTCAACTCTCATACCAACAGCGGCACGTTCAAACTGGAGTTGAAAGGTGCGGACATGTCCACTGGCATTACGCTGCCCGTGTGCAAGGTGATATCGCGCAACCTGGCTGATGAGGTGATAGTTAAATTAAACGGCGTTGCGATACCGGCAACCGGGGCAGATTTCATCGGTGGMGGGKAAGCCCAAACACTCACTTTGGATTACAAG
>NZ_JBFUIC010000656.1:0-1147 GCF_056402075.1 Pseudomonas sp. P4_C3 | reverse complement strand
GAGTAAATATCCCTCGCATCTCTCCGGCGGTCAGCAACAGCGCGTGGCCATTGCCCGTGCGCTGGCGATGGAGCCGGAAGTTATGCTGTTCGACGAGCCGACATCAGCGCTCGACCCGGAGCTGGTCGGCGAAGTGTTGAAAGTGATGCAAGCGCTGGCAGAGGAAGGCCGAACGATGGTCGTGGTCACCCACGAGATGGGCTTTGCCCGCAACATTTCCAACCACGTCATGTTCTTGCATCAAGGTCGCGTAGAAGAAGAAGGACATCCCAGCGAAGTATTGGTCAATCCGAAAAGTGAACGATTGACCCAGTTTCTCTCCGGCCGCTTGAAATAACGCTTCGTACTTCCAAACCCTGGTATCGGACGCTCCATGAGCGTCCGATACCAGCGATCGACAAGAGGTGACCATGAGCGCAGGTTTTCCCACGCATCCGAGTTACAACAGCCAACGCGAGCAATTTCTGGCTACCGCTAAAGCGGCAGGTGCCAGCCTGACAACCTACCCCCACCCATTGAGCGGGCCCTTTGGCGAGCCATTGAGTACCGATGTTGCCTGGCTTGGCGATCCACACGCCAGGAAGGTACTGGTCGCCCTCAGCGGCACCCACGGTGTTGAAGGTTTCTATGGCTCGAACTGTCAGATCAGATGGTTACAGGAATTCAACAAGAGGACCCTGTCTGCCGATGTCGCAGTGCTGATGATCCACCTCATCAACCCCTGGGGTACTGCATGGATACGCCGCGTCAATGAAGACAACATCGACCTCAATCGCAACTATCTGGACTTCACTCAAGGCCTGCCCGATAACCGCCAGTACGAGGCATTGCACGCTATCTATACCTGCGAACAGCTGTCGGGGCCATCGCGCGAACAAGCCGATGCCCTGCTCAACGATCGAGTTCGCACAGAGGGCTGGGCAGCGGTGATGTCAATTGTCGAGGCCGGCCAGTACAACCACCCTGACGGTCTTTACTACGGCGGACAGACTCCAGGTTGGACGAACAAAACCCTGCACAAGATTTTACAAGAGCACTTGAGCCACACCCAGGCGGTCATGTGTTTTGACCTTCACACGGGCGCTGGGGACTATGGCCACCCCATGCTGATGACGATTGCCCAATCCGCCTATCCAGCGCTTCGCGA
>NZ_JBFUIC010000655.1:0-1150 GCF_056402075.1 Pseudomonas sp. P4_C3 | reverse complement strand
GCTTCACGCCGTTGGCCARGGCTTCGACCARCGGRCCGGCSGCGACCAGCGAGTTGTAGTCCTGCTCCATGCGKCGKACATCGCGGAACGCTTCTTCGCACGCGGCRATGTAATCGACGCTACCGGAGCGCAGGCTGTGTTCGAAGGCATCGAGGAACAGTTGCTTGAGCTTTGCCGCAGTGATTTCGCGCATGTGCAGCAGGTTGATGAACAGCGCGCGGAAGGTCTTCAGGCTCTGCTCGCTGGTGGAGCGCAGCGGAATCAGCGTCAGGTCCAGCGGGATCGATGTGTGGCCACCGACCAGCAAACGGCGCAGTTCGTCCGGCTTGAGTTCGTAGGCTTTCAGGCCTTCGCGTTCAAGGTTGGTGAAGAGTTCTTTCTGACGCAGGCAGGTGTCGTTTTTCTGATAGTGGGCCAGGTCCAGTTTGCCGGCGTAGGCAAAGAACTGGTGACCGAAACCGCCGCCCGGGCCGCGACCGACCACACCGATCACGTGGGGACCGTGGGGCAGGTTGACTTCCACCAGGATGTAGCTGGTGTCCGAGGCGAAGTAGAAGCGCCGGGACTGCTCCAGGCTGTACTTGCCGAAGCTCATGTCCGACATGCGCGCCAGGATCGGGAACTGCAAGGCGTTGATCGAGGCGGATTTACCGAGGTTGTTCGCGCCGTACACCGACAGCGGTTCTTCCAGCGGGAACAGGCCGAGGCTGTAGYCGGCGGTGTTCAAAAGGGCAAAGCGGCGGATGCCGTAACGTTCCTTGCTCATGCGTCGAGCTCCTGTTCTTCGGCAATGGCGCGGGCCAGTGCGTCTTCTTCGCTTTCGTCTTCAAATTCTGCGAGGTCGAGCGGGTCGTCGGTCTGCAGCAGTTTTTCGTCGCTGTCTTCGTCGATCAGCACCGGCACCGGCAACGGCAGGACGCTGTGCAGACTGGCGGCCAGATCGCGGTCCTGTTGCACCGACAGGCACACATCGAGGAAGCGGTGCATCGGCGGCAGGAAGCGGTAGACACCGTTTTCTTCGCTGGCGAAACCGAGTTGGGTCATGCGTCGCATGATCTTTTCTTCCAGCTCGTCCTGGGTCTGCACTTCGGCCTGAATGAACAGGTCGCGGTACTTTTCCAGCAACGACGGCAGCTCATCGCGACCGAGG
>NZ_JBFUIC010000654.1:0-1150 GCF_056402075.1 Pseudomonas sp. P4_C3 | reverse complement strand
CTCACCAATTCGAGCCCCTGACAAGAACTCAATTACATCATTGGCGCAAAATGCATCCTTTGAATACCGAGTATAAAGCTGTGGGTTTTCTTGCCTCAAGACTAACAAAGGCACGATGATTGACTCATCAAGGTAATGATTATGAGGAATGCTGCGGAAAATAAGCTTTAGTCTGCCAATCAGCTGATTAATGTCGCGAGGGGTATACTCGAACCGAAGCGAAAGATACGTCATAAGTTCAGTTATGTGTTCAAGATCATAACGTCCATCCTGTCGCGCTCGAAAGTAGTCTACAACTTCCTGTTCTTGTAGTCTGACAGAAATATACTCCTTAATGGATGGTGTTCTAAGTTGGTAGTCAATATCGATGAATCTCTTCAAATACTGAATGCCATTGAACGAAGAACCATACACTCCTTGGATTCCTTTACCTAGTTGATCTCGATTCATTGCAAGTATGAATATGATTCGATCAAGATCAAAAAGATGCTTGACTCGCTCCAGCATTTCAATTGCGTAAGTAGGGCGGCATCTATCTAGCTCGTCAATAAAGATAACTAGATTGTTTTGGCTATTCGGTAAACCTTCTAGAGCTAGGGATAGCTGATCTTTAAATTGCGCTAATGACTTTTGTTTCACATTAAAGCTATCTACGATGTCGCCGACTGCACCTCCGACTACGTCTCCGGCAAGTTTCTCTAATTCTTTATCTATGTCTAATATACCAAACGATGCAGCTTTGGCCGCAGCGACGGCAGAGGATTTGAGTATGTCAGGAACAAATTTTTTGGCCTTGCTCCAAGCGACTTTTGCTTTGGACTCCTCTTTTTCAGCAGCCATCCAGTTGTCGAATGTCGCTAATAGTGGAAGTAGGGGGTCATCTGCAAAATCATTTTCCCAAGCATTTAAGTATAGGCTTTTGATTTCAAGTGACCGTAAGTACTGTGTCCACAGCTTGAGGAACGTTGTTTTTCCTGCGCCCCATGGGGCGTCCAAGCATATTACAAGTGGTGCTTGTGCGTTTATTAATAGCGGAGTTAGATTTTCAATTTCTTTCCGCCTAGAGAGCTTGTCTTCGCCGCTTGGCCACTCATCCCCATCAAAGGATAACTCTTTATATCTTACGGAAAAGCTTCCCTTTGTGTCCGTG
>NZ_JBFUIC010000653.1:0-1159 GCF_056402075.1 Pseudomonas sp. P4_C3 | reverse complement strand
GATATGCATGTTCCATGGTTGTCTCCTGCGAAGGGCGTGTAACTGAATTAAAACTTCACGGGCACTGCGGTTTCACGCATCACGGCTTCTGGAGTCCGGTACAACTCAGCCATTTCGCGCTCTTCCTCGCTTTTCAATTGCGCCTGCATATACGCGCCAAGATGCCTGGCGTGCTGAACTATCGAGGCGCCGAAACGGCAGCGTTGTTCGCTGTAGTCCGCCAAGGCATCTTCAACGGATGCATGTCGCTCAAGTGCTTCGACGATTGCCAAGGCATCACCGGCCGCCTTGGTGACCCCCATCCCGCAATGAGGACGGACCACAAATGCAGCGTCGCCGAGCAGAGCGACTCGTCCGAAATTCATCTTCGGTACTTCCAGGTCGTAAATCGGCTGGAACAGCGGTTGCGTTGCTTTCTTCACGACTTCGGCAAACTGCGGGGCAAGTAGCGTATCGGCGGACTCATACATATTGGCGAGCACATCACGACGTATCAGTGCCGGAGGAATTCCACCTTCAAACTGTTTACCGCTCTCATCCCGGAGCAGATCCTTCAACTCATCGTCGCCGCTGGTGCGGTACCAGACAAAGTTGTAACGACGCTCTCCTGCAAGGGTGCTGTTCGACTGGCCAGCAACTGGATACCCCAAAATTTGCTCGCGCGGGGGTAAACAGAACGCAAATTTATCGAAGAGCGATGCGTGGGCGGAGTCGGAAAGAACACCTTCATCGACCAACCCGCGCCATGCGATATAGCCGGCGTATTGTAGGTGTAAGTCAGGTAAAAGCTGCTGGCGAATCGTCGACCGGAATCCATCGGCAGCAATAATGATGTCCGCTTGATGAGTTGTGCCATCAGCCAATGTGACACTGGCATGGGACTCCGTGCTTTCGACCGAGGCGACGCTGCCACCGCAACGATAGAGCGAGTCTGGAAAAGCGGCGCGAAGAACCTGGTACATCTTCCCCCACGCAGTCAGCGTTTGCGGGAGCGCGTTCTCGAGTACGACATCGCCGTCCTGGTCCAAAGTGACGCGCAACAGCACATCGATACCTACCGACGCATCGAGTGGGATACCCGCAGCAGCCATCGCCTCGAACAATTCAGGATGTGTAACGATCCCTGCGCCACGTCCAGCGAGTTCGTCCGGAACACGTT
>NZ_JBFUIC010000652.1:0-1160 GCF_056402075.1 Pseudomonas sp. P4_C3 | reverse complement strand
GGTCAGGTTGTGGCCGGAGCGCTCGCGGCCGTTGCCCTATGACATCTGGCTGGTAACCCATGCCGACCTGCGGCATACGGCCCGGGTCCGGGCGGTGATCGATGAGATTGTCGCGGGGTTTGCCGGGACTGGTGAATAATTCCAGACAACACAAATCCTGTGGGAGCGAGCTTGCTCGCGATGGCGTTGTGTCATTCAACATTGATGTCGTCTGACACTCCGCTATCGCGAGCAAGCTCGCTCCCACAGGATTTGTGTTGTCTGGAATTATTCACCAGTCCCGGCAAACCCCGCGACAATCTCATCGATCACCGCCCGGACCCGGGCCGTATGCCGCAGGTCGGCATGGGTTACCAGCCAGATGTCATAGGGCAACGGCCGCGAGCGCTCCGGCCACAACCTGACCAGCCCCTCCTTCTCCCCGATGTACACCGGAATTTCCCCGACCCCGATCCCCGCCGCAATCGATCGACGTACCAGCAGGCTGGAACTGAGGCTCGCGACAATCCGCCCGCGCGCCACCGGTTCCGAGACCAGCGTCAGGTCCTTGTTGCCCTGCAAGTACGGTTGATACACCACCAGGTCATGCCCGGCGAACGCCGATCCGGGCTCCGGCACGCCGAGGGCATCGACATAGGCTTGCGAGGCGAACAGACCCACCGGCCAGCGGGCGATGCGCCGGGCGATCAGGTCCGGGTTCTCCGGTCGGGTGTTGCGTACGGCGATGTCCGCCTCGCGTTTTGCCAGGCTGAGAATCTGCGTGGTGGCGTCCAGTTGCACCCGTACATCCGGGTGTTGTCGATGCAGACGAGCGATCGCCGGGATCAGGAAATCGATCGCCAGGGAGTCGGTGGTGCTGACGCGAACCGTGCCGGTCAGGCGATCGTCCAGGCCCTGGATCTGGCGTTCCAGCTCCAGCGCCGAATGCTCCATTTTCTCTACGGCCTTGAGTGCCGCTTCGCCGACAGCCGTCAGCGCATAACCTTCGGAGGTACGCAGGAACAAGGTCGCACTCAATGACTTTTCCAGCGCCGTGATGCGCCGGCCGACCGTGGCCTGGTCGACCCCCAACACCCGCGCCGCACCACGCAACGTCGATTCACGGCAAACCGCGAGAAATACCCGGGCGTCATCCCAATTCACAGCGCTCTCCTGATGAT
>NZ_JBFUIC010000651.1:0-1160 GCF_056402075.1 Pseudomonas sp. P4_C3 | reverse complement strand
CAGGTGGTACTGGTCTTCATTGTCCAGGCGGTCGCTGGCGTCTTCCCAATGCTTGCCACCGTCGGTGGTTTCCATCAGCGAGCCGTAGGCGCCCACGGCAAAGCCGCTGTCGACATCCTTGAACCAGACATCGAGCAGCGGCGATTCGCGTTTCAGATCTTCGAATTGCCTGGTCCAGGTAGCACCGCCGTCCTCGCTGGCGAGGATCTGTGCGTCATGACCGACGGCCCAGCCGTGTTTGTCATCGACAAAGAACACTGACGTCAGCAGGGCCCGGGTCGGGACCTTGGCCTGGGTCCAGGTGGCGCCCTGGTCATCGGAATACAGGATGTGCCCACGATCCCCGACCGCCACCAGGCGCTTGCCGGCATGGACGACATCGAGCATCAGGCTTTTGGCGGCCTTGGCCGATTCAATGGAATAAACAACATCGGATGCTGGCGCCGCCGCGGCCAGCGCAGATGCCGACRGCATGGCAGAGCCCAACAGCGAGAGCGCTGTAGCCAGCAACGCGAATTTGCGCAGTGCCGGCGGGCGGCAGATACCCACACCCATGACAGGCTCACTCATAGACCTTCTCCCATTATTATTGTTAGGTCGTTCAACCTTTCTGGGCGTCGCAAGGGTGCGTGTCTGGACCGGCTGTTTCAGAGCATAGTCCTGAAACCCGCAATCCAGAGCCCCTTCGGAAGCTGGCTTATCCTATCGGTGTTTTTTAATGTCTGACAATCGACGCCACGTTATGTTTTGTTAACCGGGGGGATGGGGGGTTGTTCTGAATGGTTGGGTATCAGGTGGGGTGATTGCGGTTTGTTGTTTGATGTTTGGTGTACATATCCGTTGCTGCGGTAACGGCGGCTTATGGTTCCGCTCTTACAGCGGGTCACTTTGGAAGAGCGCCAAAGTAACCAAAACGCTTTGCCCCTGACATTCGGTGCCTCGCCTAGGCTCGGCATGCCCTCGCTCCGGTCCTGCTCCGTGGGCCCGCCGCCATCGGCCATCCATGGCCCAGAGTGTGTAAAAACTGGTTCAAACATCGTCGACACTAGCGCCGACGATGTTTGGCTGGCTAACTACACCTAAAGCGCTCTTCGTAGCTCCAGCCCGCTTTTAATGCCACCAGTAACGCTTCTCAGCTCGTCCATCGGGCAAAACAGAAG
>NZ_JBFUIC010000650.1:0-1162 GCF_056402075.1 Pseudomonas sp. P4_C3 | reverse complement strand
CACGATCAACGCCAGCACCGCGAGGATGATGATCATGATCAGGAAGCAACCGAACAGCGCGATGGTCCCGGGGATGCGGCCCATTTCCTCACGGACCATGTCGCCCAGCGAACGGCCGTTGCGGCGGGTGGACATGAACAGGACCATGAAGTCCTGCACCGCACCGGCCAGCACCACGCCAGCAATCAGCCACAGCGTGCCGGGCAAGTAGCCCATCTGCGCCGCCAGCACCGGACCGACCAGCGGACCCGCGCCGGCGATGGCCGCGAAGTGGTGACCGAAGAGAATGTGCTTGTTGGTCGGCACATAGTCCAGACCGTCATTGTTGAGCACAGCGGGAGTGGCCCGCCGCGCATCGAGTTGCATGACATTGTTAGCGATGAACAGACTGTAGTAGCGATAGGCGACCAGATAGATGGCCACGGCAGCGACCACAATCCACAAGGCGTTGATTGCCTCGCCCCGGCGCAATGCCACGACACCCAGGGCGCACGCACCTGTGATTGCCAGCACCAGCCAAGGCAAATGGCGTAGCGGGCTATTATTATTTTTCATTTTGATATTCCAGCCAGAGTGGACAAGAAAGACAACCACCCCGAGTTTAGCGCTCCTGACGGCAAAGACCATACCCCGATATAGGGCTGGATACCTGCACGCGCTGGCCGCCTTCAAGAGTGCAGGTCTATAGTCAGCGTACATCTACGAGGATCGCGCCATGAGCGAGCACCCTGCCGAACGTCGCCGCTTCAAACGTATTGCGTTCGATGCCCGAACCGGGCTGAGTCAGGGTGAGTCCACCTGGCCGGTGAAGTTGATTGATCTGTCGCTCAAGGGGTTGCTGATCGAGCGACCCGAACACTGGCAGGGCGATCGCCAGCAGGATTTTTCAGTAGATATTCATCTGAGCGATGACGTCGATATCGCCATGGATGTGCACCTGACCCACGAAGATCACGGCCAGCTTGGCTTTGTCTGCCGGCACATCAGCCTGGAGTCCATCGAACGCCTGCGGCGATTGATCGAGCTCAACCTGGGCGACGAAGCCGAACTGGAGCGAGAGTTGGGTGCGCTGATCGAAGCCTGAACGTACCTCTGTAGGAGCTGCCGMAGGCTCGGGCCGCGTTCGGACGATCTTTTGATCTTAAAATATCAAAGTCAAAAG
>NZ_JBFUIC010000649.1:0-1165 GCF_056402075.1 Pseudomonas sp. P4_C3 | reverse complement strand
CTCCATAAATCGACTCCATCACCAACGCTTGGTATTCAATGCCAGGGGTGATGATTTGAAGTCCTGCTCGCCGGGCAGCCACGTGATAGACCTGACTTTTAATTGTGCCGGACGTCGCTAGCAGCCCTACGGTTTTGCCAGCACCGTATCGCTGAACGATAGCCTCAACCGTCTCAGTCAACATATTCACTATTGGTACACGCAGGTGCGCCTGGATGCGCTCAACAAATGCATGAGCTGTATTGCACGGAATCGCTATGGCATTGGCGCTGGCGCTTTCCAGTCGCTTGCACGTTGCGTACATCGCCATCGTCGGATCAGTTTCGTCATTCAGTAAGTTGGCTGTGCGATCAGGGATCTGGGGGTTTTGTTCCACCACCATTTTGATGTGTTCCTGATCGCGACCTGCCGGTGTGTGCGCAACAACCTTCCCCATGAAATCAACCGTTGCCGCTGGCCCAACACCACCCACTATCCCAAGCTTGAATGGCGGACGGGTCGACTGACCTTTCTCCAAGGTGGCGAAAGTGGCATAAATCTCGTTGATATCCAGGACAGTCAAGCCACGCCGTTGAAGATCACCGCAGACCAACGAGAGCTCAGTCATGCCAGGCAGGATGATTGCGGCCCCCTGATCCTGAAGCGAAAGGCAGGCCTGATAGACACACTCCAGAGGTACACCGTCAAGGTAACCATCCTTGATGCCATTAACGCCATACATCGCATCCATCAACCCGGACTGCTCGTTATCATTTGGATAAACGAGCTTGAAGTCATTGCCGAAATAGCGCTCAAACAGCCCTGAGTGCCGAACATGGTCAGACGCGATGATTCCCAACGTACTGCCGCATTCAGCGACATGATCCACGTGCTTGCGTAACGCCTCCATCATATCCAGAACGGGTATGCCAATTTCCTCCTGGATTTCCTCACGAAAGGTGTGACTGGCAAAACAAGGCAGTAAAACTGCATTGACTTCGCTGGCCTCGAACGTCTGGCAAACCTGAAATACGTAGAACTTTCTGGAGGTCATGCTGGCGCCCCGATCCAGGGGCATCAGGACGTCTTTGAAGGGGTGTTGCTCAAAGAGGAAGTGATAGCGACCTTGATCCTCCAGAACAGCTCTGGATTTCACCAGCTTGTAGAAAAGATCGCCGCCGGCCAG
>NZ_JBFUIC010000648.1:0-1168 GCF_056402075.1 Pseudomonas sp. P4_C3 | reverse complement strand
AAGCTGAAATGATTGAGTTGCGCCGTCAGCTTCATGCTTATCCGGAGCTCAGCCTTAAGGAGTTCAAAACCTCAGATCTGGTTGCTGCCAAGCTCGAGTCGTGGGGGTTTGAGGTGCATCGTGGCTTTGGGGGGACTGGTGTTGTAGGGCGTTTGCAGCAAGGTTGTGGAAGTAAGGTCATTGGTATTCGGGCAGATATGGATGCACTGCCGATTCAGGAGCAGACCGGATTGCCTTATGCGAGCCAGCATCCAGGCGCCATGCATGCCTGTGGTCATGACGGCCATACTGCAATGCTGCTGGCTGCCGCGCAGCACCTAGCCAACAGCCGGCAGTTCGACGGTACGCTGGTGGTCATCTTTCAGCCCGCCGAAGAAAGCGATGGGGGCGCTCAGAAAATGCTGGATGATGGTCTCCTGGAGCGATTTCCCTGTAATGCGTTGTTCGGTATGCACAACATGCCTGGGTTGCCAGTAGGGAAGTTGGGTTTTCGGGCCGGACCGTTCATGGCCTCCACCGATACGGTTGAAATTCGAATTGATGGTACGGGCGGGCATGGCGGAATGCCACATAAAGCCATTGACCCCATACTTACTGGAGGGGTAATTGTCATGGCTCTGCAGAGTATTGTGTCGCGCAATACGGATCCTCTGGAGACGGCGGTGATCACTGTGGGCTCCTTTCATTCTGGTGAGGCGCCCAATGTCATTCCGGGGCATGCAGTACTCCAACTATGTGTGCGCGCCTTGAAGCCTAACGTTCGTGCCGACCTTCTCAAGCGGATTGTCCAGGTTGCCCAAGCTCAGGCGCTTAGCTTCGGTGCCAGTGTCAGTGTGGAGGTTGATAGGGAAGAATCATTGCCACCCTTGATCAATGATCCTCAGCTTACTGCGTTTGCCCGACAGGTCGCTGTTGATTGGTTGGGTGAAGAGGGGGTGATTCAAGACATGGCACCTATTGCTGCCAGTGAAGATTTTGCAGTGATGCTTGAGCATTGTCCTGGCAGCTATCTCTTTATCGGTAATGGTGATGGGGAAGGGGGGTGCATGGTGCATAACCCTGGGTACGACTTCAACGATGACTGCCTGGGGACGGGGGCTAGTTACTGGGTTCGGTTAGTTGAACAGTTTCTGGTGTGAGTTGGTTGAGATCAGGTGCAGTACTTACC
>NZ_JBFUIC010000647.1:0-1188 GCF_056402075.1 Pseudomonas sp. P4_C3 | reverse complement strand
CGCCCAGACAACGCGGGCATTCAGGAAGCTCGCGTTATCGTTAACGCCCATCGCGAGCAGGCTCGCTCCTACAGGAGAACTGGATGTTTCATCCAGGCACAAAAAAGCCCGACTCAATGGTCGGGCTTTTTCATTCCTCAAGCGGTGCTTATTTGGCACGGCCTTTGTAGGAACCGCCTTCGCGGGTATCGATYTCGATCATGTCGCCGATTTCGATGAAGTCAGCAACCGACAGCTCGGTACCGTTCTTCAGTTTGGCAGGCTTCATCACCTTGCCGGAAGTGTCGCCGCGAGCGGAACCTTCGGTGTAGTCAACCTGACGCACGATGGTGGTCGGCAGCTCTACGGAAACCAGACGCTCTTCGAAGAAGATCGCTTCGCAAACATCGGTCATGCCTTCTTCAACGAAAGGCAGAACGGCTTCGATGTCTTCAGCGTTCAGCTCGTACATGGTGTAGTCGGTGGTGTCCATGAACGTGTAGGTATCGCCGCTGATGAAGGACAGGGTCGCTTCTTTGCGGTCGAGGATTACGTCGTCCAGTTTGTCGTCGGCGCTGTAAACGATCTCGGTCTTGTAACCGGTCAGCAGGTTCTTCAGCTTGGTCTTCATGATCGCGCTGTTACGACCGGATTTGGTGAATTCAGCTTTCTGAACCAGCCAAGGATCGTTTTCGAGACGAATCACGGTCCCGGGTTTCAGTTCTTTACCAGTTTTCATTGCGAATATCCGAATTTGGATGGGATTTACAAAAATCTAGGCCGCGTATCATATCCAATTTCCATAAAACTGTACCAGCGCCGTGGCAAGATCGGCCTGCAAGGCCTGTTCCAGACACCACGCCTCGGCGTGTTTTTCCAGCTCTGGCCAGTGTTTACGGGTGAATTGCCAGTGGTCGGCTATTTTTTCACCAGCGTTCCACGCCCGCCAGAGACCGCTGATCGCCTCCCGCGCAGGTTCAGAAAGCCCCTTTATATAGACTTCGAGGAAGGCCTCGAGTTTGTCCAGATGGATATCTTCTTCCTGCCGGTAGATGTGCCAGAGAAATGGCCGGCCGGCCCATTGAGCGCGCACAAAGGAGTCTTCGCCGCGCACGGCATTGAAATCGCAACACCATAGCAACAAGTCGTATTGGTCCTGGCGGACGAATGGCAGCACTTGCACGGTCAAGGCATCACGCACATGCACGG
>NZ_JBFUIC010000646.1:0-1189 GCF_056402075.1 Pseudomonas sp. P4_C3 | reverse complement strand
GTTTCATGTAAGGGAGGCTCGCCTGCAAAGTGCGAGGATATAAAGCTCATCAACGTTAAGTGCTGCAAACTCTGCTCAATCACTGGCAGGCAGCTGTATTGTCTAGCGAGTCGTGAAACGCATCATGACGCGCCCACCTCGAGCGAGTTTGTAGCGCACAATGGCAAATACCTGAGCCGTCGCTGGTTGATCTGGGAGGTACGTTTCGCGCCTGCTATACACGGCCAAGAATGTTTCTTGTAGCAAGTCCTCGATATCACTTGGTTGACGCTGAAGTCTATTACGCAGAAATTCACGCGCATGAACACTTAGCTCCGACAAAAACGTGAGATAGGCTTTTCGTTTCCGCCCAGGCCTGCGAGGAACGATGCTTGTAGGTGAATCACCCGATTGAGAAAGGCAGCATTATGTGTAGTTCGTTCCATCGTTAACCCGGGTCACGTAAAGGTCGGATATTGTTGATCGAGTGATTGAATTTTAATGCCTCGAAGTAGTTCGATTTGCTCATGGCTTTTTGAGTTGGCCTCGTTTAAGGCAAGGAGATACATCCGAAACGCGATGCGATTCAGTTTGCTCAATGGGCCCTCAGTATCAAGAACTCAGGGTTCCCACTGAGCAGGAAAAACTATTAATAATCAGCAGCGTTCGATGTATTCAACTTAAGTACGGAAGCTATCCACCAGATGTTTGAGTCGGCTGGCTTGTTGCTCAAGGTCATCACAGGCGAGCAAGGTGGCCAGGAGATTCTCCACGCCTTCTTGGTTGAGGGATTTGATCTCGGTGATGTCCATATTCAACGAGTCGATTACAGCGGTCTGCTCTTCAGTAGCAGTGGCTACAGACTGATTTATGCCATCAATTTCGCCAATACGCTGAGTAACGCTCCCTAGTCGCTCGCCAGCCTGGTTGGCGATAACCACACCTTCATGGCTATAGCGCTCGCTTTCGCTCATAGTGCAAACCGCCTCACGAGCGCCGACCTGAAGCTCCTCAATCATCGTATGAATTTCTTGTGCCGATATCTGAGTGCGGTAGGCAAGACTGCGTACTTCATCCGCCACCACAGCGAAACCGCGACCTGCCTCGCCCGCCCGCGCAGCCTCGATAGCGGCGTTGAGCGCTAGTAGGTTGGTCTGTTCGGAAATGCCCTTGATCACTTCAAGGATCCGACCAATGCTCACCGTCTTAC
>NZ_JBFUIC010000645.1:0-1191 GCF_056402075.1 Pseudomonas sp. P4_C3 | reverse complement strand
ACATGATGAAGATGAAATAACTGTATAAAATATAACCAAATCATCTCTGAAGCAAGTCCGCAGGCGCTCTGTCTGCGGATTGGCGTCCGTGCGCCGGGCAAACCTTGTATTTGACGCGCGATCTTGTATGGTTGGTTCCCTTTGAATCTGAGCCTTGCGGGTCTGTTATGAAGTCGGTTGAAGAGCAGCTAGCGCTGATCAAACGTGGTGCGGAAGAACTGTTGGTCGAGTCCGAGCTGATTGAAAAGCTCAAGCGTGGCCAGCCGCTACGTATTAAGGCGGGCTTCGATCCAACGGCTCCGGATCTGCACTTGGGTCACACCGTGCTTATTAATAAGCTGCGCCAGTTCCAGGAGCTGGGGCATCAGGTGATCTTCCTTATAGGTGACTTCACCGGGATGATCGGCGATCCGAGCGGCAAGAGTGCTACGCGCCCGCCGCTCACTCGCGAGCAGGTCCTCGAGAATGCCGAGACCTACAAGACTCAGGTCTTCAAGATTCTGGACCCGGCAAAGACCGAAGTGGCATTCAACTCCACCTGGATGGATCAGATGGGGCCGGCCGACTTCATTCGCCTGACTTCGCAGTACACCGTGGCTCGCATGCTCGAGCGCGATGACTTCGACAAGCGTTACACAACCAATCAGCCAATCGCCATTCATGAGTTCCTTTATCCGCTGGTTCAAGGGTACGACTCGGTAGCCCTGCGCGCAGACGTCGAGCTCGGCGGCACCGATCAGAAGTTCAACTTGCTGATGGGGCGTGAACTGCAGCGTGGTTATGGTCAGGAGGCCCAGTGCATTTTGACCATGCCGCTGCTTGAAGGCCTGGATGGCGTGATCAATGCGTTCCGCGCTGATGTGGAGGCGGGTGCCAATCCGCGCGATATCAAGATCAAGCTGGCTGAAGAGATCGTTGCACGCTTCCATGGTGAGGAGGCTGCGGCCAGTGCTCATCGTGCTGCCGGTAACCGTATGAAGGATGGCGAGCTGCCTGAAGATCTGCCGGAAATCGAATTGACTGCTATCGAGGATATGCCGATCGCTGCTGTCCTTAATAAGGCAGGGTTGGTCAAGAACTCGGCGGTGGCGCGAGATCTCCTGGGTTCCGGTGGTGTGCGTATAGATGGTGAGGTTGTCGATCGCACCTTTATATATGCACTGGGCGCGACCCATGTTTGCCAGGCCGGGA
>NZ_JBFUIC010000644.1:0-1195 GCF_056402075.1 Pseudomonas sp. P4_C3 | reverse complement strand
CAAGTGTTGATATTGTCAGTTTGTCGGCCCGGGATGGGGCAAGTTGAATGGTAGACAGCAAAACGCCCCGGCATCCGGAGATGGCGGGGCGTTTTGTTGTGTAGTCGAGTGCATTTGTGGCGAGGGAGCAAGCCCCCTCGCTACAGGGTCTCAGGCCGAATGGCGAACCATGTCCACATGGGGAATCCCGGCTTCCAGGAACTCCTCACTGACCATGTGAAAGCCCAGGCGCTCATAGAACGCCGTGGCTTGCACTTGAGCGCTGAGCATCTGCTGCTTCAACCCGTGCTCTTCAGCTTCGCCAATCACCGCTTGCATCAGTGCGTCGCCGACTTTCAGGCCACGCCAGTCCTTGAGCACCGACACTCGGCCGATGTGACCATCGGGCAGCAAGCGGGCGGTGCCAATCGGAAAGTCGCCTTCGTAAGCGAGGAAATGCACTGCATCAATGTCATCGGCGTCCCATTCCAATTCTGGCGGAACGGATTGCTCGGCGACGAACACCGTCTCACGAATGCGCCGGATCTCGGCGTTGTCCTTTTGCCAGTCTGCGACACGTACGTGAATCTTATTCATCGGCAAACCCCAGGCTTCCTTGCTTGACCAGTTCGCACAGCAGGCCGCGGCCGTCTTCGTCGCTCAGCCATTCGCCGAGGTTGTCGGCGTGCAGCGAGTCGGCGGCGCAGATCATCTTCAGCAGTTCGCGCAGCTTGCCTGGCAGGTAACGGCTCTGGCCGCTGGCGAACAGCAGCAGGTCGTCATCGACTTCAGACCACGCCAGGCGTGCGCTCGGGTTACGAATCAGGATCGCGCCTTGCTCCAGGGCGGACATGAAGTCCTCTTCTTCGACGTCTTCCGGGCCCACCACCAGTTCCGGGTAACGTGGCTCGGTCATGAACTGGCCGAACCAGGTCAGCAGCAGGCGCTCGTCGCTCATGTGCTCGGCCAGCAGGCCTTTCAAGCGGTCGAGTGCATCGCGCTGGATCTGGTGAGGGTCGGCAGTCGGCAAGGCGTCGGCGTCGGTGTAGCGTTCTTCGTCCGACAGGAACTGGCTGAGGAAGTCAGTGAAGTGGGTCAGCACTTCAGCGGCGCTCGGTGCGCGGAAGCCGACCGAGTAGGTCATGCATTCATCAACGGCAACGCCGCAATGGGCCAGGCGCGGTGGCAGGTAGAGCATATCGCCCGGTTCCAGCAC
>NZ_JBFUIC010000643.1:0-1195 GCF_056402075.1 Pseudomonas sp. P4_C3 | reverse complement strand
GCCCGCCCAAATGGCCTGAATATTGAGTGGTGAAAACACCTTTTTACACGCTGCTACGTGAAATCCGAGCCCGGAAGCCTCTGCCCAAAAGTAARGATTTCAATCTCARGCGCRTAYTTTTCTGCCGTGGAAACCATGGCCGACTTTTTCAACAGAATCGGCCGATAGCAGTCTGTCGAATCAGCTTGAGCTTAGCTTGAATGAACACGCAGTCACATTAAACAAGCTCTCCAAAGCCCCCCAAGGAGCAGCCATCGGCAGCTCCTTGGGGATCTCCTTTGTCATTCAGATTGTGCCAGGCATAAAAAACTACCCTCAGGCCTGCGCAACTCATCGAAATGAGCCTGATAGGTGCTTATCGATGACATTCACTCCTCTGAAACCCCTGGGTGCCAAGCAGGACGCGGTGCTTCAACAGGCGGGGTTCCGTCGTGAAACATCGTCTTCAGTTGAGCACGCAGTTCTGGTGAGTCGGTGTGCTTGTGAACACTGACCGCATGCTGCGCGGCGGCCTCGAGCAGTTCGTTTTCAGAGTCTGCGGACAGTGCGATTGAGCAGTGGGAATCGCTCGGAAACTCGCGGCAGTCGATGTATTTACGCGCCATGAATGTTTTCCTCCCTACGACGAAGGCAGGCCGTGGCCTGCGTGAACGATCGCTCGACGCGTCTCCCATACATCAAACACGACTGCATGCCACATCGAGTGTGCCGATCGTTAAAGTATAGGCCCACCGATGTCAGGGTAGTTGTGCCAGACATGGAAAACGGCCGCGCGGAAACAGGGAACAGATCACGATGGCTCGGCATTTACCTGAAATCGTGCTCTGTCCCTTTTTATGCTGGTTACGTGGCAACTACTAATGACTTCACATGGCCGATTGCTGCCTGTAGTGAAGGGCTGCAATCGACCCTGGACAGAGTCGATCAGGCGAGGGCTTGGAAACTCCAGTCCTCGGCTTGGACGACTCGGCAGAATGGCCCTGCCAACGTCGCATTGTGGTGGGCAATGATGGCCTTTGCTTCGAGTGAAGGGGTGTCAGAGCAAGTATGTCCATCGGCGATCAGCACAGCATCGAATCCACAATCGCGGGCAGCCCGGCAAGTACTATCTACACAGTATTGAGTTTTCATTCCTGTAACGACGATGCCATCGCAGTTACGCAGGCGTAGTTGAGCAGCCAGATCTGTCTGGGTA
>NZ_JBFUIC010000642.1:0-1202 GCF_056402075.1 Pseudomonas sp. P4_C3 | reverse complement strand
TCAATGTGGCGGGGTGTCAGGAACTCATTTACCGAAATCTGCATGGATGCACCTATTTTCTAGCCCTTACTTGGAGTAGAGCTCGACAATCAGGCTTTCGTTGATGTCGGCGGACAGATCACTGCGAGCTGGAACGTTCTTGAAAACGCCCGACTTCTTCTCAGTGTCTACTTCTACCCATTCTACGCGGCCACGTTGGGCACACAGATCGAGAGCTTGGACAATGCGAAGTTGATTTTTTGCTTTCTCGCGAACAGCGACCACGTCACCAGCACGAACCTGGTAGGACGGAACGTTAACGGTCTGACCGTTTACGCTGATCGACTTGTGCGATACCAGCTGACGGGATTCGGCACGAGTCGAACCAAAGCCCATACGGTATACAACGTTGTCCAGACGGCATTCGAGCAGTTGCAGCAGGTTTTCACCGGTTGCACCTTTCTTGCCAGCAGCTTCTTTGTAGTAGCCGCTGAATTGACGCTCGAGAACGCCGTAGATACGACGGACCTTCTGCTTTTCACGCAGTTGGGTGCCGTAGTCGGACTGGCGACCGCGGCGTTGGCCGTGGATACCAGGTGCTGCTTCAATGTTGCACTTCGATTCGATCGCGCGCACGCCGCTCTTCAGGAAGAGATCGGTGCCTTCGCGACGAGCGAGTTTGCATTTTGGACCAATGTAACGAGCCATTCTTTACAATCTCCTGGATTACACGCGGCGCTTCTTCGGCGGACGGCACCCGTTGTGCGGGATTGGCGTCACGTCGGTGATGCTGGCGATCTTGTAGCCACAGCCGTTCAAAGCGCGGACTGCGGATTCACGACCTGGACCTGGACCTTTGACGTTGACGTCGAGGTTTTTCAGGCCGTATTCCAGCGCAGCTTGACCAGCACGTTCAGCAGCTACTTGAGCAGCAAACGGGGTGGACTTGCGGGAACCGCGGAAACCCGAACCACCGGAGGTAGCCCAGGAAAGAGCGTTACCTTGACGGTCGGTGATGGTCACGATGGTGTTGTTAAAAGATGCATGGATGTGGGCGATGCCATCAACCACTGTCTTTTTAACTTTTTTACGAGGACGAGCAGCAGGTTTTGCCATGATTAAATTCCTGTCGATTCGCTGGGGCGATTACTTGCGGATCGGCTTACGCGGACCTTTACGGGTACGCGCGTTGGTCTTGGTACGCTGACCGCGTACTGGAAGAC
>NZ_JBFUIC010000641.1:0-1203 GCF_056402075.1 Pseudomonas sp. P4_C3 | reverse complement strand
CGCCCAAATGGCCTGAATATTGAGTGGTGAAAACACCTTTTTACACGCTGCTACGTGAAATCCGAGCCCGGAAGCCTCTGCCCAAAAGTAAAGATTTCAATCTCAGGCGCGTATTTTTCTGCCGTGGAAACCATGGCCGACTTTTTCAACAGAATCGGCCAATAGCTGCCTGTCGCGTCCAGCTTCAAACCATTTTGAACGTCAACCAAGCCCCCCAGAACAAGCTGCTGAAGAAACGTGTGGCGTCCCCGAATCCCGCGTCGTTTAACAGTTTTTGAACCGCCGCCTCAGAATGTGGCGGATCAGCGCCCTGGAGGATTTTCCCCAGTTTGGCCTTCACTTCATCCGGGCTGGCACCTTGCTGCCGCCATCGCTGGCCCCAAGCAGCCAGCAATAGCGGTTGGCTGGCATAAGCGTACTGATTTCCTGCGACAATCAGCGGCGCACCCGGCTTCAGATGAGCCCGAATGGAATGCAGAAGTTGGCGCTTGGCATCATCACCCTCGAGATGATGCAGGACGCCGATCAAAGTGGCTGCGTCGTAGGACTGGTCTGCTACCAGATCTTCAATATGTCCAAGATGCATGTCCGTTCTTTCAAGCAAGTCGTTCGTCTTTAACTGGTGCTTCGCAGCCGCCAGCATTGGCTCGGATGGATCAACGGCAGTGAAGCGCCAACTGGGCTCCAAGGTTGCCATTGCAATGATTTCCTGCGCCGTCCCACCAGCGCCAACTACCAGTATCTTCGCCGAGCCTGTAGTGCTGAGGCTTGCCGCCAGCATGCATGCAGCAAGATCGTGACAGGCGTCATACCCTGCTAATGCAATACGGCTCTGTCGTCCGTACTCATTGGCCCGTGTGGTATCAAATTTTTCAGCTGGGTTGAGAGGTAATGATTTCAAGGCGGTTCTCCATGTCCTTGAATCAAGTTAGGTCATAAATAGCGATAATAAAAATTCATTATCTTTATGTATTGCATTCCTGAAAGGAATACAACCTCCCCCTCCCCCGCACGGAGCTTGAATAGTCAACCGTCTATAATGGGTCGGTTTTTACCGGTCGTGGAAGGCAGAAACCGGCCAAAAGCGGACACTATTGGCTCTGTTAAAGTACCTCTCTGAACACAACTAACGGACGGCTTCATGGAACGATTCCATCCTAGTGGCATTGATGCAGAGGGTTATATCCTCACCGTGCCCAATGT
>NZ_JBFUIC010000640.1:0-1203 GCF_056402075.1 Pseudomonas sp. P4_C3 | reverse complement strand
CGGCTGTGCTTTGTGTGAGTTCGGCGCAAACGCTGCGCAGGCGCTCGAAGGCTTCGCTGCTGGCGTCACGCAGGCGTAACCCGGCATCTGTGAGTTTCAGGCCGCGTCCGTCCTTGATGAACAGGCTAACGCCGAGGTGTTCTTCAAGCACCTTGAGTTGCCGGCTGACGGCCCCATGGGTGACGTGCAACTGCTCGGCCGCCTGACTGACGCTGTTCAAGCGGGCAGTGGCTTCGAAGGCGCGAAGCGCGTTCAGCGGAGGAAGGTCATGGCTCATGGGATCTGTGAGTTTTCCTGACATGTTGTGGCGATCTTATCGGTTTTCAGGCCGGGGCGTCAGGGGTAGAGTGAAGCCCACTATCTCTTTATGCATCACTTCACGCATTCAACTGGAGCGCCAAATGACCCAGACTAATCTGCGCAACGGCCCTGATGCCAACGGCCTGTTTGGCGCGTTCGGCGGCCGCTACGTTGCCGAAACCCTGATGCCGTTGATCCTCGACCTGGCCCGTGAATATGAGCTGGCCAAGGAAGACCCTGCATTCAAGGAGGAACTGGCCTACTTCCAGCGCGACTACGTCGGGCGTCCAAGCCCACTGTACTTCGCCGAGCGTCTGACCGAGTTCTGTGGCGGCGCGAAGATCTACCTCAAGCGCGAAGAGCTGAACCACACCGGCGCGCACAAGATCAACAACTGCATCGGCCAGATCCTGCTGGCGCGGCGTATGGGCAAGAAGCGCATCATCGCTGAGACCGGCGCCGGCATGCATGGTGTGGCCACTGCCACCGTCGCCGCGCGCTTCGGTCTGGATTGCGTGATCTACATGGGCACCACTGACATCGAACGTCAGCAGGCCAACGTGTTTCGCATGAAGCTTTTGGGTGCCGAAGTGATCCCGGTGGTGGCCGGCACCGGCACGCTGAAAGATGCGATGAACGAAGCCCTGCGTGACTGGGTGACCAACGTCGACAGCACCTTCTACCTGATCGGCACCGTGGCCGGTCCGCACCCTTACCCGGCGATGGTCCGCGACTTCCAGGCCGTGATCGGCAAGGAAACCCGTGAGCAACTGCAAGCCCAGGAAGGCCGTCTGCCAGATAGCCTGGTGGCGTGCATTGGCGGTGGCTCCAACGCCATGGGCCTGTTCCACCCGTTCCTCGACGACAAGAGCGTCGAGATCATCGGCGTTGAAGCTGCCGGTT